>JAYYHM010000601.1:0-4565 GCA_036148415.1 Planctomycetota bacterium | reverse complement strand
ATCACGGCTAATTCGTCCGCATGCTTTGCAACATTCGGAAACCAATCACTGATTTCCAGCCCGCTCTCCCCGTGCCGAGACCACTTGCGTTTGGTCGGCAACAGTGGAGCATTTTTCTCTCCCATTGCCGTTAAGGGTTCGCGAAAAGTATTGGGTAATGGCTGCCCTGCTAATTGATTCAACAAGGGCTTGCGGTCAAACGTATCGAGCTGGCTTGGTCCACCCTCCATGAAGAGAAAAATCACACTCTTAGCGGTTGCCGGATGATGACCTTCGGGAGCGGCTACAAATCGCTTCGCATTTACCGAAGGGGCAAGCATTCCAGAAAGTGCGAGCGCACCAAATCCTCCTCCCGCTCTCGCCAAAAACTCACGTCGATCAGTCGGCCGGTCGTGATGCGGCACACCCACAGCTTGGCACAGACTGGATCCTTTATGTCTCATCCTGTTCACTCAATCGATAAAGAGGAATGCATTGCTATTGATCAGAATATGACACACGTCAACTTGCCCCTGCTTCCCTGATGCCACCAAGGGGTTGAGCAACTCTAACGTTTGGGATGTTGCGGGGACTCCAGCAATAATTCGGTGTGCAAGTTCGACAAAAGCTGCAGGGTACTGTTGGCTTTTTTCGGGGATCGATTTCACCTTAAGATCACTGCGAACCCTGTCTGCGAATTGATTCGCGACTCCTATAACTCTGGAGCTGTTCATCATCATCAAGGATTGTGGAGCGGTAGTCGTTACATCGCGTTTGGCAGTCCCCACCAGTCCCGGAGGCGTATCTAATGCCGTAAGCATTCCATCTACAGAATTGCGCATTCGTCGCAAATAGAGCGTGCGACGAGGTCCTGTCCCTGTGATGGAAGGTCCTCCGAACTCGTAATTCAAACTACCCATCGCAACTAAAAGCGTATCTCGATACTGCTCCGAATCAACGCGTCGAACTGCATGGTGCCATAATAATCGATTCTCTGGATCAATATCCGCCGCTTGATCCGCCAAGGAGTTGACTGACGACTGTTGATAGGTCTCACTGAGCACAATCTCGCGCTGGATAGCCTGAATATCCCAATTGGATTCCATAAGGCGTTTGGCCAAGTAATCCAATAAATGGGGGTGAGATGGAGGTGCTCCGAGTTCACCAAAGTCATTCGGACTGTCGACCAAGCCCGTCCCAAAATGGTATTGCCAAAGTCGGTTGACGAAGACACGAGCAGTGATGGGGTTATCGTCGTCAACTAACCACTCTGCCAATGCCATCCTGCGACCAGACGTTCCTTTGCTCTCACGAGGTGGCTGACACTCAAGGGTTTCACCACCAAACAATTCAGGAGCGCCCGGTATGTACTCACGCCCCGACTTCCTTCCGGGTAGACGAGTCGCTCGGATCGCACCCTCGGCATCACGAACTGACATGAGATCGGAAGGACCGTAGGGGTTTGAACTCAGTTCGCTGAGCTCACTCAAGATTTCTTGTCGGCGATTGAATCTTTCCTCACCCAACTTACCTTTGGAGCGGGTACCTGAAATTCCTTCCTCTAAGAACTGACGGCTCAGGAGATAAGCCATTTGATTCTCGTAGGAGGTTCGTTCCTTGGGATTCTTCCGGTACATCGCCTGCAACTCGTTAGTAAATTTACCGATGACCTTCATTCCTAAGTCATCGATATCGTCACCCTCAACTTCTTTGAGTTCGGCTAGCAGCTGATTCACTCGGGATTGCTCAGTTTCACTAAGATCGTTCTCTCGCTTCCAATCGTTGAAATAGACGGGTTCAAAGACACTACGTAAGCGGAAGTAATCACTCCTTGGGATTGGATCAAACTTGTGATCATGGCATTTGGCGCACGCTAATCCCGTTGCTAGAAAAACATCCGCGGTTACATCCGTCAATTCATCAATAATGTTTTGCCACTGACCCTCGGCATCACGTTGGTTGTATTCGTAAATACCCAAACGAAGAAAACCGACGGCAGCTAGAGCCGCTTCATCATTCGGGTGATATTCATCACCGGCTATCTGCAACTTTACAAATTGATCATAGGGCATGCCGTGATTGAAAGCGTCCACCACAAACTGCCGATAATGCCAAGCCTGAGGTCGAAAAGCATCTGCCCGCCAGCCGTCTGAATCCGCATATCGCACCAAATCCAGCCAAAGTCTCGCCATGCGTTCGCCATAAGCTGGACTCGCGAACAAATCGCTGACCAATCGCCGGTAAGCACCCGGACGATTATCGTTCTCGAAGCGTTCAATCATTTCGAGCGAAGGCGGCAGGCCTAGCAAATCGTAAGAGAGGCGGCGAATCAAACGAGCCCGATCCATTGCGGGTGAGCGTTGCAGTCCTACATCAGCTAACTTCCCATCGACGTAATGATCGATCACCTGTTTGGAATTCGAAGCTGCTCGGGCAACCTCAGGCAGGGATGGATCAAGTGGTTGAGCTGCCCACCAGCGTTGGATTCGATCTGAGAGACTCTGTTCTTCATTAACTAGACTTCCATCATGCTCAGGCCATGTAGCTCCTTGCTCTACCCAAGCTTTCAGTACCGAAATTTGTTCAGTATTCAGCATCCCATCCGGGGGCATTTCCAGCCCTTCATACCGCACTGCGGTGATTATCAAACTCTCTTCAGGCTTGCCTGGGCTCAAAGCAGGACCACTATCACCGCCTTGAATCATGGATTGCTTTCCGTCCAGACGCAGCCCACCCTCGGATCGATCGCCCGAATGGCATTCGAAACAATGCTGCGCAAGAAGCGGCCTCACCTTGTTCTCAAAAAACTTAGTTGCCTGACCAGAAGAATCACCCCAAGCTTGACTGACGCTAACCAAAGTGAGGACCAAAGCAATTCCAGTGGAGCAGTACCCCTTTGCACTATCATCCCTTTCTCGAAAGCTGAAACGATTTTTTCTTACAAAGTTCATTCTCTGCGGTTCACCAACCCGGGAAGATTTTTTGGCGGTACTCACGGTCCTATTAGAATAAAAGACATCAAGTCAAGAATCAAAACAAATACGTTCAGGTAGTACACTTGAGCAAACCACCATATTGAATCGGAATGGTTATTTTTCGATCGGTGCGGTGGTTTTTAGAGCAAAAAGCTCCGCAAATGGCTAAACCATCTCTCTCGATCTATCAAACCTGAGTCATCAACTTAGCCATCAGCTCCTACCTGTTCAACATAACTGCTGGCTTGCTCCTTTTTCTCTACCTGGCGTTTGGTAATCAGAAACTGCAAGGCGTCGTACACCGCATGTGCAACGATGGGAACCAAAAGGTTTTCAGTCCAGATGAGAAGGCAGCCAAAGTAAAAACCCATCAAACCCGCGAGAACAATATAGATCTTGGTAATCGGGTGGAAGAAGCCGAAAACAATTGAGGAGATCATGACCGCAGCCCAAGTCGTATCGAAAGGGAAGCGAAAATCGCTCAGGCCGTCACGCAGCCAACCCATTAACCAACCGCGGAACAACAGTTCCTCGCCGACTCCGGCACATAGACTGATCACCAACAATTCAGGAACTCGCAAACGAACCAGTGCGCCAATCATCTGATCATCGCTAAGTTTTTCCAACTCTTGAATCGGGTCCCATGGAATTCTCCGGATGAGCTCTATCGAGATTAACATGGGTAAAGCGGCTAGAGTGCCCTGCCATAATCCTTTGTAGATAGGTTTCAGATCCTCCACATTCCATTCGGGCATCATCTCTCGGGCAGAAGGCCCCAAAGCCCAACCGAGCGTGATGGCCGCAACAGCCAGTGCGGTTTCGAAAAGAACCGCGGTGGCAAACACTTCGTCCGGTTTTTGCTCGGGTTGTTCGCTGTGGGGCTCGGACATTCGCTGCTGAAATCGCTTGGGTATTGTTGGGTCTGCTTGAGAGTTTACCGCCTCAGCCATCTAATGACCATTGAAGGCATCATTCGAGTCGGTAGCCATTTCCGAAAAATGGGTTTGACGCAGATCCTTTTGCTTGCTGAACTCTGCACACCAGCAGTTAGAGCGCGCATCGAACACGTTACAATTGAGCTGCAGAACTTCAAATCCTCGCAAGGTTGAAATCCCTTGAAGTCCCAATGTCTCATCAGCTTCGGCAGTAACCTCGGCAGGAGGGACTGCCTCATCTCAGATGCTGCGAAAATCATTGCGGATTCACCGTATGTCGATCGGCTGCTCACGAGTCGACTGTTTGAAACTCCTCCGATAGGTGGGCCTTCCGGGCAGGAGCCATTTCTCAACGCCGTTGGGGCCTTTGAAACCAGCGCTTCAGCGCGAGAAATCCTCAAGATGCTGCAGCAGACCGAACAGAACCTAGGGCGTCAAAGGAAAATACGCTGGGATGCCCGCTCCATCGATCTGGACGTTGTGCTTCACGGTGAGCTGGTGGGTGGAGGCACTGGGCTGATCGTCCCCCACCCTCGATACACAGCAAGACAATTTGTTCTCCAGCCCGCATGTGACGTCGCTCCGCATTATCGAGACCCGAGATTCGGCTGGACGATACAACAACTTGCTGAGCACTTGGAAGCTGCTGCACCGTCTATCGCCTTAGTGGGTGGTA
>JAYYHM010000600.1:0-5126 GCA_036148415.1 Planctomycetota bacterium | reverse complement strand
TCATGCCAACTTTGAACACCTAATCACGCAACAATCTCTCACATGATTAATCATGATGTAACACTAACCCGCAGCGCTATCCCAGCAAAGAAGAGATGCTGACTGATTCCAAAACAACAGTGAAGAAGCTATCACTTAATAACAAACAGACTCTGCTTCACCTATTTTGCATCACTGAATTGAACACAAACGAACGATCAGCAATGAAGACTTTTGTTCCACCACTTTGATCCAAGAGATGCTGAATAGAAATCACAGGATCTGCTTAACGAGTGTGACTGAACACGCACCGAATCATCTTCAAGTAATCAATAAAAATTTTTCACAAGGACAACACAAAAGTATCAAACTGACATTTGCATGATTAGCTTGTCTCGCTCTAATACGCCCGTGACATGAAAGTGACTTGGATGTTTCAGGAAGAGACGTGAGAAGTTATCAGTCACACTTAAACACTCTCACTGTGTAGCGGCTCACTTGCCCCATCGGCCCTTCAGGATGAAAGCCAAGCAAGCAAGCTGAAACGCACGGATGCGTTCTACACAGAGGGAATTTTGCAGGGCAGCCACATGGATGTGGCTTGCTCTTGCAACTCTTTATTTTAGGGCGGGCCTCAGACCTAGATCCGCAAATCTCCCTTCGACCCAAGACCGTGATGTATGCATCATCGCGTGCAAAACAGGCTCCTAGAGGAAGACTTCAGCGTCTTACTACTTCACTTTGTGGTGGTACTACCACCCCACCCCAAACTTTCTTTATCGAATCATACGGAGCTCAATTAAGAGTGGTGGAAGAAAAGCGGTTAAGGCTTCCAAGCGGGATGAAAGCTTGTAACAATAAATCCACGAACGATAGAGAAATGGAAACCCCATGGCTGAGCCAATGCGTTTACCCACCCACCTCTTACTAAATATATTGTTATTGTCTGCAGTCTCTTTCTGCCAAGCAGTAGAAAAGCCCCTTCCCGACCAGACCAACCATGAAGTGCAACTGGAGGGGACAGACGGCGTGCGATTTAGTCTCCCCGGCTTGGCCGACCCGTTAACAATCCGTCCGAGCTATCCGGCTGAAGAGAAAGCCACCGAACTGGAACGCCCTGAAAAGCTTCTCGTACTTTGCTTCTTGGGAACGGAGTGCCCAATGGCAAAGAGCTATGGGCCAAAACTCGAGCGGATGTCTGATGAGTATTCAGCGTCGCACGTGCAGTTCATTGGCGTGATGAGTAATGTGCAAGACTCGTTAGAGGATGCGAAGCAATACAAATCTGACCACTCGATTACCTTTGCGATTGGCAAAGATCACGATCAGAAGATTGCCGATCTCTTTAGTGCCACCCGGACACCCGAAACCGTGGTAATCGACCAGAAGGGCTTGGTCAGGTACCGGGGTAGGATCGACAACCAGTACCAACCGGGAGTTGCAAGAAAAAAGGCAACCGAACACGATTTGCGAGATGCTCTGGATGCACTGCTGGATGGAAGGCAGCCTCCAAAGACCGAGACCGTTGCAACCGGGTGCCTAATTGGACGCAATCAAGCGAAGGTGACGGACTTTTCCGTGACCTACTGCCGAGAAGTTTCTCGAATCATGAATAGTCATTGTGTGGAATGCCATCGCAAAGGTGAAATCGGTCCCTTTCGACTTGACCGATATGAAGACCTAATCGGCTGGGGCGAAATGTGCCTGGAGGTCATTCGCGACAACCGCATGCCACCGTGGCATGCCACGGAAAAGTATCAACGATTCGAAAATGCACGCAAACTGCCCGAAAGCGATAAACGCCTGCTCCAACACTGGGTGGATGCAGGCATGCCTTACGGGGACCCGGATGATTTACCTCCACAGAAAGTCTGGGTGGAAGGCTGGCGGTTACCCACCCAACCAGATGCCGTGCTCCACATGAGCGACTCCCCGTTTGAGGTACCCGCAGAGGGAACGGTGGAGTATCAGTACTTTGTTGTCGACCCCAAGTTCCAAGAGGACAAGTGGATCAGCGCAGCGGAAGTCATGCCGGGAAATGCTTCGGTCGTCCATCACTGTATCGTTTTCATTCGCCCGCCTGATGGGTCAGGTACAAGGCAATCAGGACTACTTTCCGCCTACGTACCTGGCCAGATTCGGTCGCCACTCCCGGCTGGATTTGCTCAGCGTATTCCAGCAGGATCACGACTGGTATTCCAGATGCACTACACACCGAACGGACAACCTCAGAGTGACCGCACTCGAATTGGTTTAGTATTCGCCGAACCGCCCCACGTCACGCATGAAGTCATAGCTGTTGGCGGTATTGAGCAGAGCTTTGAAATTCCACCTCATGCCAACCATCACCCTGTTGAAGGAAATGTTCCCTGGCATCCATCCGACGGCTATCTCATCTCCATCATGCCGCATATGCACCTACGTGGAAAAAGTTTTCAATTTGACGCGCAAACTAATCAAGGAATAGAAACACTGCTTGAAGTTCCGGCCTACGATTTCAATTGGCAACATAGTTATGAACTAGCTCAGCCCTTACCACTTGGAGCTATCGAATCATTACATTTTACTGCCACCTTCGATAACTCTTCAGGAAATCCTCATAACCCCGATCCCAGTCAAACGGTCACGTGGGGTGATCAAACATGGCAGGAGATGGCTGTTGTTTATTTGAACATCGCAAGACCTTTGAAAGGCCAAAGGTTGGATTCACCGCAAGACACAGCAGAAACGCTGAGCCGTGCATCCCATGACAAAACAGAAATGCGTTTGAATCAAGAAAAGAAGCACAAGCGAACCGCTGAACGGTTCGCTCAACACTATCTCGCTCGACTCGATAAAAACAAAGATGGATATCTCGAGCAACACGAAGTACCTACCGCAACGAGTGTTTTTCTATTTCGCCGCATGGATCGAGACAGGAATGGCAGAGTCGATTTTTCTGAAATCAGAAACGAGGCGATGAAACGACGCGAGATTCCCGATATCTCATTTGATGACACCCTAGATCAATGACCAGCGACCGATCTACCTTTCGAATTGTCTGGGTGAATACACGCGTAAAACTTCGAGCAGGCTGAGCGGTCAAATTTGTGTTTAAGATATTCGGGAAAATCGCAGATCTGCTTGTCGACTATCGTCTTGCAACGTTCTTAGCACTTGCGTTCTGGACCGGGCTGATGTCAGTCGGTCATATCAATCCGCAGCTATATCAGCCTATCATCGAATCCTTTCAGGGCCGCGACTCCGAAACCTCCTCAACTCAATCAGACAACCAAGCGGCACAAGAAGCGGGCTTTACCGCTGCCCCAGAAAGCCCTCCACCAGATGTGTCGCCGATTCAAGTTGCGGGAGGTGATGTGATTTTGGTCGCTAGATCGGACTCCTTTTTCACACCGAGTGGGTCCGAGGCGATTAGGAACGCCGTAAAGGCTCTAGAAGCACTTCCGCAAGTCACTAATGTGATGTGGATGGACAGAGCCCCCCCGCTGAATCTCTTTGGCCTTCCTGAACCGATTCTACCCAAGCGCAGTGCCCCTCAAGGCAGATTTGATGCGGCGAAGAGAGCAGCTCTCGCTCACCCTCTCGTTTCGGGTCAGTTACTGTCACGTGATGGGGAGACGATGCTTCTCATGGTTGGCTTGGACTGGCTATTTGTCCTTCAGGACGGAGATTGCACTGACCAATTGAGGATAGCTGCATCGCGAGCGGCCAAGCAGATCAGCGGATCAAATATTGAATTTTCAGTAACCGGATCGGTACCCATTCGCCTAAGCCGCTCATCAAGCAACCGCCGAAACGAAAAGAAGTATCAGGCAATCGGATACTCGATGGCTTTGATCATCGCTTTCGTTTTATTTCGCGGTCTCGCAAGCGTTCTGATCGTTGCACTTGCTCCAACTTTTGGTGTGTTCTGGACATTGGGTCTACTGCACATCCTTGGCTACGACGACAATCCATTCAACTCGGTGATTGTTCCCGTTTTACTCTGCATGGTGGGATTTACTGACGGAGTTCACATGATGGTGCAAATCCGTAAAAACAGGGCGGCAGGCCTATCGCCACGCGATGCAGCAAGACAATCTATCCGGGAAGTTGGGTTAGCCTGTTGGCTTACCTCACTGACTACAGCTATTGGATTCGGATCCTTAAGCCTTGCACACCACGAGGTGGTTCGAGAATTCGGTTATTGCTGCACCATTGGCGTGCTGATGACCTTCCTTTCCGTCGTCACCATCATTCCGCTAGCTTGCGCGACTCGGTGGGGAAAAAATGTTCATACTGGATACGGCAAGAATTTGATTGACCAAAATCTTGGAAGGATCTCAGTCCTGATTGATTTTGTCTTGAGAAAAGCCAAAACGGTGAGCGTCATCGCTGTTCTGGTCACTGCGATTCTCGCTGCCATTACTCTTCGCCTGAATCCAGATGAGCGACTGACCAGCAGCTTGGAAGCGGGCAGTGAAGCAGCGAGTGCCTTAGCGCATATCGACCAGGCATTCGGCGGAATGGAAACCGCCCAAATTGACATTCGTTGGCACCGCGACTTGCCTGCGGGTGATGGTAGGATCGGTCAAGTCATTGATCGCGTACACGATACGCTGACACAGGAAAGCCTGATCGGTAACCCGGTCTCCCTTCACAACCTCATCGAAGCGTTACCTGGCGAAGGCCCTACCAAAGATCGAATGTCCCTCATTGAACTGCTCCCCCCTCCGCTGAAACGCGCGTACTACGTCCCCGAATCACGCTACAGCAAAATTCAATTCCGGATACAGGATTTAGGCATTGCAAGCTACGGTCCAATCTTTGAGCGAATCAAGACTCAGCTTCGAGAGATTGAACAGGAGCACCCTAACTTCCGGCTGCAGCTAACAGGGAGTGCGATCTGGCGATGGGAAAATCTATATCAGATTGTCGTCGACCTCGCCTACAGTCTCGGGACGGCTAGCATCATTATCTTTTTTGTTTTGACGTTGGTTTACCGATCATTGAGACTTGGGTTGATCTCCATCATTCCAAATCTTTTTCCTCTCGCTTCCACAGGCTTCTTACTCTGGGCCGTTGGACAAAACTTAGAGATAGTCAGCGTTTGTGCCTTCACCGTCTGCCTAGGCATCGCTGTAGATGACACCATTCACTTTCTTACT
>JAYYHM010000599.1:0-3385 GCA_036148415.1 Planctomycetota bacterium | reverse complement strand
CAACAAATTCTTAAACCTGTTACTCAGGCTTTGAGTGATCTGGCAGATTTTCATGCCGTAGATCGCCTTCATTCGTAGTTAGAAAAATTGCCAGCCATATGGTCGGCGTTTTACTATCGGTGAATTGCACGCGATGACGCCGATGCGATGGGATCATACAGTGGTCGCCAGGTGCGAGAGCAATGACTTCTCCGTCATCGAACTCAAGAGCGGCTTGCCCTTGGATAACGAGAACCCATTCCGCTTCGGCTTGGTCGTACCAGAAGTTTTCCGGTGAGGCGTGCCCCATTGATACAATACGTTCTACGCGCACTCCCGGACTCTGAACGAGGGTGTCGATTCGCTCGTCAGTAGGTTTCTGATCAGGGACTTCGAAGATATTTTTCATGTTGAACGCGACGCTCACTCTGGGTGATTGTTTTTCCACAGTCAATTCAGGAGCCCAAGTTATGGCTATAGCTTATTTTTCTTGACACACTCAGGGGATTTTAGGTAGTAACGATTTATGAGTAACTCGCGATCTTTGCTAACCTCCTGCTTGAGGAAGGCAGGTTTTTAGCCATTTGCTGATGCTTGCATGCTTTGGGAAGTGAATCAACTCCTCACGGGACTGTTCATTTGAATCGAAATCCTGAAATCACCTTGATTGTTTTGTCACAGGGCCGATCCTCGCATCTGGAGCGATGTTTGGTATCTCTTTCACGGCAAAACCAAGCTGCTGAGAACCGATTTGAGGTAATTGTCGCGGATTCGGCGCTGGATTTGGAGGGAGCGGAGAGACTGCGACATCTCTCTATGAAACTCCCCTACCGCCTGCGAGTCACTTCCAACACAGGCCGATTGGGGTTTCCCATCCCGTGTGTCCTGAATGAGGCGGTAAGTAAGGCGGAGGGTGAGTATCTCGTTCTCACTGATGGTGATTGTGTCTTTCGCACCGATTTTGTCTGTCAGCATCTTCAGGACCGTCGGCGAGGTGTTTTTTGGTCCGGCGGGAGCCTACCGCTGTCCCAACAGGAATCGGATCGTATCAGCCTGAACTCGCTCGTAGCCGGTAGTTTCCTGAGCATCATGCCAGAACGGTTATCCGGTGAATTTCATCGCAAATTGCGATCCAATCGCCTTTATCGATGGTTGGATCGAGCTCATCATGTTCAATCCGCCTCTACCAATATGGCTCTCTGGAAGGAGGATCTGATTGCCATCAATGGCTTTGATCAGTCTTCAAAAAAAGCAGGGCTAGTCGATGGTGGCCTAATCCAGCGACTGCGGCTATCTGGCCTGCGAATGAAGTCTAATGTGAGGCGGACTTTTGGGTACCATTTGTGGCATCCACCCAAGGCGAGGTCTGAAGAGAGCACTGAGGCCCAATCCAATTATTTGAAAGCAGAAAATGATTCACTGGAGACCCATTGGTTCCTGAGGGTATGTGTTCATGGCCTTGTTGAACGCAGACTGGAGGATTTGAGGGTGCGTGTCTCGGCTGCTGCGAAACGAGTCAGTGAAACAGAATGGCCCTTAGTTATCCGCCTCAGGGAGCATTTTTCAGCGTTACAAGATCAGGATCAAACGCATTCGATTCCTGCGGAATTGGAAGTTCGAATTGGAGCTAGCCCGACGTCGCAAGATTGGGCGAATGCGAAACGCGTCCAAGTCTTACTTAATGGCGAGAGCGTGGGGCGGAGCTGGCATAAGCCTGATCTGGTGATCGATACACGAGAGTGTATGGGTCCAACTGAACCTCCCGAATTGAGCCTCTTGATCCCTCGAGTGATCCATGGTGAGCTGCGAGCAGAGCGAATTCAAATTGAGTCCACCAATAGAATCGGCATGGTGAACCCCAAGGATCAAATAGAAGAGACTGCCTTATGGATCGTTGAGAAGATCGCTGGCAAACTCTTTTTACCACCAAAACAGTTGATCCATCCTGCTGTCGGTGAAGCAGGCAAGACTGTCGGTGTCCGTCGGGCCGCGTAACGGAATCAATGGGAACTTCGGTCTCTACCTCGGTCGAACCAATAGCTGATGCGGCACTCCAATCGGTGGATTGCTGAAGGTTTCAAGCAGACCCATCTCATTGGATCTCTTGATTCTTATCCTTCCGGTTTGCTTCGTGTCTGGGAATTTGGTGTGAGGATTTTTCGGTACAACTAGGTAGTCTGGTCTGGTTTGAGTGCGGTTTTGCTGGATCGCAAGCCAGCTTTGATATTTCCTCATGCTCAAGTGGATCTTTCCCATTTTGCGGTTTGACCGAAATGGAAAAAGAAGGTCACATGTATGCTGGAAGGCGAATCGAAACCATCGCAATTGCCTTGCGCAGGGTGTCACATCTTGGTAAAGTCTTAACGTAGAAATTAGCTTGGCGACACTAAAAGACTAGACCCACAATCTAGATTACCGAATCCATGCCGTATTTGAAGATTATCTCTGGAGCTGCGAACTCCTCATCCACGTTCGATCTTTCGGACGGGGAGACAACCATTGGACGACATCCTGACTGCACGATTATTGTCGAGGCTGGAGCAGTTAGCCGTTTCCACGCCAAAGTGGTGGGTTCGACTGGCAAATTTGAGTTAAGTGATTCGGGAAGCCGAAATGGCACTTTCCTAAACGGACAGATGGTGTCCGCCCCCACTGCACTGAAGGACGGTGATCGAATTCGTATCAGTGAAGTGGAGTTCACTTTCGTAACTGAACAGAATCAAGCTTTCTCGGGTAGTGAAATGACCTTTGAGGGAGCGAACTTCGGGATCATGATGGTGGACGATCGTGAGCCACCCTCTCAGCCCTTTACGACAAGCTCCCCGATGGTGGAGATTCATAATTCGGTCGATGGTTTCGCGATGAGTGCGACACCGGAAGCCAAACTGGAAGCGTTGCAGCAGATCATCAGCAGTGTTGGGGATGCTCTCGGCGTCGATGACGTGCTTCCTAAGATTCTAACTAGCCTTTTTCGACTCTTTCCCGCAGCCGATCGCGGTTTCATTGTCATGAAGGATGAGAATGGTAATCTGGTGCCACGATGGGTGAAGACCCGTGGCCTTCACGATGAAACCGAAACCATTCGAATCAGTAAGACAATCATTCGAAGAGTGATGGAAAGTCGCGAAGCCATGATCTCCATGGATGCGTCGGACGACAGCCGATTCGACAGCAGTCAATCGATAGCAGATTTTTCAATACGTTCAATGATCTGTGCTCCGCTCCTCGATTCCCAGGGAGAAGCGTTTGGTGTTCTGCAAATTGATTCAACCCAGGGACGCGGTCAGTTTCGTGAAGACGATACAGATCTTCTCGCTGGTGTAGCGGCCTACTCGGGGATCTTGATCAACAACGCGCGGATGCAAGAGCAGGCGATCAAACAAAAAGAGGTGGAGCAGGATCTTCT
>JAYYHM010000598.1:0-5790 GCA_036148415.1 Planctomycetota bacterium | reverse complement strand
AAACAAAATTAACAATCTTGACTAATAAAGAGAACTCATATGAATGATGCAATTGGTTTGATCGAAACCAAAGGCCTTTTGTCTTTGATCGAAGCGACTGACGCCATGGCCAAAGCCGCGAATGTAGAAATTGTAAAACGAGTCGACATCGGTGGAGCTTACGTCACCACAGTCGTGAGCGGTGATGTGGGCAGTGTTCGAGCGGCTGTGGAAGCAGGCGCAACAGCAGCTTCACAAGTAGGTGAGTTGGTGAGCAGCCACATCATCCCACGCCCCTCCGAAGGTTTGTCCAAAGCTTTTTTGGCGTAACGGCGAACTCTAAACCAGCGATCATCTCTGAGGTATCCAAAGAGACCAAATCGCACCAAGAAGCGTTCGCCAACGATGGCCAGATGACTCTGGCTTTCAATGAAACTTCACCTTTTTACCCCACCAGAAAATCACCTGTGCTTGTTCTCGTTGCAAATCTAGGTTCCACCAGCTTTAAGTATCGTTTGTACGACATGTCAACCGAACAATGCTTGGCGCGCGGTGCCGTTGATCGTATCGGTCAAGCTCAAAGTAACTGCGTGGTAGAGATTGGTGACTGGACAGACGAACGCGAGATGCCTGTTGAAGATCATGGTGTTGCTGTTTCCGCGTGTTTGCAGCAACTGACAGATCCGGAGCATGGCGTTCTCGAAAATGCTTCAGAGGTCGCAGCCATCGGTTTCAAAGCCGTTCACGGTGGTCGACTTTCAGGAGTGTTTCAGGTTGATGACGAAGTACTCGAAGCAATGTCGGAAATGAATGCCGCAGCACCGGCACACAACCCTCCGTACATTGCCGCGATGCGATCAATGCGTGACAAACTACCAGGGATTCGGCTCGTTGCGGCATTTGAAACTGATTTCCATCGGACCATTCCCGCGAGTCGTCGAGAATATGCGATTCCGCGAAAATGGGCCAATGAATTTCACATACGCAAATATGGTTTCCACGGTGCGAGTCATCGTTATATCGCTACAAGGTCAGCAGAATTGCTACAACGCAGTGACGCCAGAGTTATCTCCTGTCATCTCGGTGGCAGCAGTAGCCTGACCGCCATTGATTCGGGAGAGAGTGTGTTAACGACGATGGGAATGACTCCTCAAACCGGACTCCCACAGAACAATCGTGTTGGTGACTTTGATCCATTTGCGATCCCCTTGATCATTGAACGAACAGGCATGACCCTCGATGAGGTGCTTTCGCATCTCGCTAGTCATGGTGGACTCCTTGGGATGAGCGAAATCAGTGGTGACATTCGAGATCTCGAACAAGCTTCGGATGACGGAAACACACAAGCACACTTAGCTCTAGATGTTTTTGTCCAAGAGATCCGGCGTCAACTCGGTGGGATGCTCGTTGCAATGGGTGGTGCGGACGCAATCGTCTTCACCGGTGGAATTGGTGAGAAGGGAAGTCGCATTCGTGCTGCTGTCTGTGAAGGCTTGGAAGAGCTTGGAATTCACTTTGATGCGGAAGCAAATGAAGCAGTGAATGGCGAATCCACATTCCACCAATCTGAAAGTAAAGTTCAGCTGTGGGTCATTCCCACCAACGAAGAAATCATCGTGGCACGCCAGTGCATCGATGCATTGAATCAGTAGGAAAACAGAAGGCATTTATTCAATGTTTGTTGCAAAAGTAACCGGATCAGTGGTCAGCACTCAAAAAGTGGACTCGATGACCGGACACAAATTGCTAGTTGTTGAGCCTTACCGGCTTGAAGAACAAAAACGTAATTCGCTTGTAACCACCGGCCGTACATTCATCGCAGTGGACACGCTGGGATCGGGCGAAGGTGATTTTGTCTTGATCACCCAAGGAAGTAGCGCACGACTAACACCGCAAACTAAGACGCTTCCAATAGACGCCGTCATTATCGGCATTGTCGATCAGATTCACATTGAGAAGCAAGAAGTCTTTTCAAGACAGGAATCCTGATTATCACGGGCTCAATCAAATTAAATAGTTGAATCATGCAATACGACGAAAACATCATTCGAAATGTAGTGGCACAAGTTCTAGCTGAAGTTGGACCGATGCCATCGCCAAGAAGCAGCACACCAACATCTTCGGGCCTGAGTGAATCCTCGGGCCGATACGGCGTTTTTCAAGATGCTGAATCTGCGGTGAATGCTGCTCGCGCAGCTTTCGAACAATTTCGCGACCGCTCCATCGCAGATCGCAAACATGTCATCGAGATCATACGCCGAATCTCCATTGAACAGTGTGAAGAACTGGGCACGATGGAAATGGAGGAAACCAAGATAGGACGTCTTGAGCATAAGATTGAGAAACTCCGCACACTCGGGGAACAAACTCCTGGAGTCGAGATGCTGGAGACAAAATGCTTCAGCGGTGACCATGGCCTCGCCGTGATTGAACGCGCACCCTTCGGAGTCATCGGGGCGATCACTCCGGTCACCCACAGCTTACCGACAATCACAGGAAATGCTGTGAGCATGCTCGCCGGGGGCAATACGGTTGTTGTGAATCCCCACCCCTCTGGCAAGAAAGTAGCTGTAGAGGGTGTGAGACGCTTCAATCAAGCGATCAAGAACGAAATTGGCATCGATAACCTGATTTGTGTAATCGCTGAGCCAACACTGGAATCCGCCGAAGCCCTCTTTGCTCACCGTAATGTCGCCTTGATTTGCGTGACAGGGGGTCCCGCTGTAGGCCGCGCCGCGTTGCGTAGCGGAAAGCGAGCAATTGTCGCGGGTCCAGGTAATCCACCTGTAGTGGTTGATGAAACCGCTGATCTCGGTAACGCAGCTCGCAGCATCATCCAGGGTGCATCTTACGATAACAACCTCCTCTGTATCGCTGAAAAGGAAGTCTTCGTTGTTGATGAAGTCTTTGATGACATGATGGCAGCTATGCGTCGGGCCGGTGCAGTTGAGCTGAATCGAAGCCAGATTCAGAACCTTACCTCAAAAGCCATCGTCAAAGTTGGTGATGATCAACACGATGCTGCGTGCAAAGATTTCATCGGTCAAAACGCATCGGTGCTCGCGAAAGCTGCGGGCATCGATATTGATGACTCGGTTGATCTTGTATTCGGCGAGACGGATGAGAATCATCCATTCGTCAGTGTCGAACAAATGATGCCGTTCGTGCCCTTTGTAAGAGCCAAAAACATCGATCATGCGATTGAGATGGCTCAGAAACATGAACATGGGTTCCGTCATACAGCGATCATTCACTCCAGAAATGTTCACAACATGACAAAAATGGGGCGTCAACTTGATACCACTTTGTATGTCAAAAACGGACCAAGCATGTCAGCTCTTGGATTGGGCGGAGAAGGATACCTGTCTTTTTCAATCGCAGGACCAACCGGAGAGGGTGTAACGACCGCAAATACGTTCACTCGTGAGCGTCGCTGTAGCATGATTGATGAACTGCGAGTGGTTTAAAGAACGGAATTATCAATATGCAACCCGCTCGCGTCCTCGGATCAGCTCAAGCCACCATCAAGCATCACAGCTTGGATGGGCAAAGGTTAGTCCTCATCAACCTGTTGACCATGGATGGATCCCCAGATGGTCCACCCCTGATTGCCTTAGATGAATTTGGGTCACATTCGGGTGATTGCGTAATGGTTACAAGCGACGGTAAGTACGCACGTGAGATCACCGGTCAACCGACTAATCCTGCTCGATGGACCGTTATGGGGATCGTGGATCAGTAAAAATGGCAAGCCAGAACGGATACTCATCGCACCAAGTTGACCGGATGGCAATTCAGAGAATTGCTGAGGTAATCGTTGCGCAACTCAACGCGAAGCGAAGTGAACTTATCGCTAACGGGGAGCCCGAGGCATCTTCGCTACCTTCACGCACAAATCGAAATGCCACTTACATCCAAGATCGCGTGATCACGGCAGCTTCAATCCACGAAACCTCCAGTGGTATCTCGATCGCTCTGGTAGATCAAGATGCAGTGATTACCCCTTCAGCTAAGGATGAAGCAAAATCACGTGGTATCGAGATTACTCGAGTAGAACGATCGCCTCAACTCAACCGTCCTCAAAATGGCAGTGGGTCAAGAGTCATGGATCGAGAAAATCCTGAGAGAGCGAAGGCTGTAGAAAACCAACTCCGAATACGAGGACTTCGGGATCCACTACCTCGTCTGATCCTTAGTGAAACACCCGCTAAAGAACTTCAGCACCAGATCCTCAACGTTGGCGAAACCGCCACCATGGTTGGATCCATCAACGAAGTGTTGCGTTTTGGTCAAGAATTGGATGTGACCGCGTGGATCCTTGATATGAAACGACTCAACCTCACGAGTGCAGTCAATGTGGCTGCAAAGATTGCACAGAAAGGGAGCGGTAAATCGTGAAAATGGCAAGAACTGTTGGCACCCTCACGTTGTCGCGTGCTCACCCGAGTATGAAGGGTGCAATATTACGCTGTGTCGAAATCGTTGATCATATCGACCGCATTGAAGAAACACCCCTGGGCGGTGACACCGTGATCGCTTGGGATCTCTGCGGGAGCGGGATAGGGGACCTTATCGGTCTGGCTGAAGGTCCAGAATCGACGCAACCCTTTTATCCCGATGTAAAACCGCTGGACGCTTCCATCGTAGCGCTCATCGACAACATTTCGAATCCTTGAAATTCAATCAAAATACTCGACAAACGCCATTCTGTAACCAAACCTTACAACAACGAGTCAGGGTGGAAACCATTTCCCGAATGACCACTAACTACTGAGAGAAGAAATGCAGAATTTACACAGTATCAAGCAGGACATCTGCGACATTGGCAGTCGTATTTACAATCGCCAATTTGCAGCAGCCAATGATGGTAACATCACCGTTCGTGTCAGTGAGAATGAAGTGCTTTGCACACCCACTCTTCATTGCAAAGGTTACCTGAAACCTGATGATATCGCATTGATCGACATGCAGGGCAATCAGATTGCTGGTCGCAAAAAAAGATCAAGCGAAGCACTACTTCATCTTGAGATTTACAAACAAAGAGAGGACATCAAAAGTGTCGTCCACTGTCATCCCCCTCACGCCACAGCGTTCGCGATTGCTCGAGAACCGATTCCTCAATGCGTCCTCCCAGAGGTAGAGGTATTTTTAGGTGATGTACCGATCACAAAATATGAAACACCTGGCGGTCAGGAATTCGCTGACACGATCCTTCCATTTGTGCATCGCACCAACGTCATGATTCTCGCCAATCATGGCACCGTGAGTTACGGAGAAACGGTAGAGCAGGCCTACTGGTGGACGGAAATACTCGATTCCTACTGCCGTATGCTGATGCTGTCCCGTCAACTTGGCAACGTCTCTTATCTGAGTGGCGAGAAATCAAAGGAACTGCTCGACCTCAAAGATAAGTGGGGCTACAAGGATCCTCGCAACACCCCTGAGTACGATAATTGCGACATCTGTGCGAATGACGTATTTCGGGACTCCTGGGCTGCCGCGGGCGTTGAGCGCCGTGCATTCCCCGCTCCACCACCGGTTTCTTCAGCAAGTACCGACTCCACTGCAGGTTCCGCTACTGGCTCCGAAGATGCGTTGGTGAAAGCAATTACCGACGAAGTCATACGCCAGATGCAGAGTAACTGAGTCCCTTCGCATTTCACGAAACAATGGACTTGGAAGTGAAGCGGATCAGCATGACTCCGGCTGATGCTGTCACTGGGCCCATTCACCTCAATCCCAACTTTACATTTTGTTATTGATAAAAAAGAATCCCCTATGAAAGTCTCAATCATTGGTGGCGGCGGTCTC
>JAYYHM010000597.1:0-3521 GCA_036148415.1 Planctomycetota bacterium | reverse complement strand
CTACCTCTCGCCTGGCCTCGTTGATGGCGACCGTGGCAGCGTTGCTCTTTGGAGCAAGCGCGAGATAAGCCACTGTCTGACTCAGAGTGAGTTGGCATTCGGGTAACCCTACCCATTCACAAGCCTGCATTGCTGAGACAGCGATCACTAATGCATTGGGATCGGCATTCCCAATATCCTCGCTCGCCAAAATCACCAACCTCCGACAGAGGTAACGAATGTCTTCCCCGCCTTCAAGCATACGAGCAAGCCAATACAACCCAGCATCAGCATCACTCCCTCGAATGCTTTTGATTAAAGCGCTACTGAGATCATAGTGATCGTCACCGGTGGCATCATAACCTCCAATCCTAGCCCCTAAGGATTCAACAGCAGCAGCACGCGTTACGCTTGGTGTTTTCTCTGAGCAACTTAAGACCGCGATCTCAAGAGCAGTTAACGCACGCCTTGCGTCACCCTCGCTAGCATCAGCAAGATACCTTAAGGCATCGTCATCCACCACGACTCCTGTCTTGCCAAGACCTCGGATCGAATCCGAAAGTGCTCGACTCAAGAGCCCTGTACTTTCCCCACTACTTAACGACTGAAGTTGAAACAACTGACTACGACTTAACAGAGCCGCATTCACTGCGAAGTAAGGGTTACTGGTAGTAGCACCAATCAGCGACACAACCCCCGCTTCAACATCAGGGAGTAAAGCGTCTTGCTGACTTTTGCTGAAACGATGAATCTCGTCAATGAATAGAATGGGCCTTGTGCCGCCGGAAGCAACGACATCTCGAGCCCATGAAAGCACTTCTCTTACATCTTTTACCCCACTTGATACGGCACTTAGGATCCTCAACTCTGCTCCCACGGCCGTGGCACTCAGATTGGCCAATGTTGTCTTACCCGTGCCCGGAGGCCCACTGAGAATTACCGAACCAATGCGTTTGGCATCAATCATGCGCCGAAGCGGTTTACCCTCATCAAGTAGATGCCGCTGTCCAGTAAACTCACTCAATTGTTTTGGTCGCATTCGAGCGGCGAGAGGTTGGGATTGATCAAGATTCTGCTGTTCAAGATCCGCAAATAAAGAAGCGGTAATATCAGCCATAGCGCAAAACCTCAAAATAAACGTGACGCATAGGAAGATGCACCCATCAAGGTGCAGCAGTCCCATTCGCTAGAAAAAAAATTAAGGAGCGCAGGAGATCATCGACGATACTCCAATCCGATAAAGACCAATCAATCCATGACCAAGGACCACGATGTTCATGCTCATACACTAGCTCCAGGGTGCCCCAACCCTAGTAGGAGCATTGGAACGGAACCCCTAATGGACCGTCAAGCGTCGAGCTGCTGCAAAGAAAAAGGAAGATGGCCTGAGATCAAGAGAATTGCAGGATCAGCAGGCGTTTGACAGGGATCACATCGACTCGGCGGGACTTCGGAATCGATGAGTCAAAAGGGACTTACTTGAGTCCCTTCCATTCAGGATTGACCTACTTTTCGTTTTTCTTCCAATCCGGTGAGCGACCCTTGGGCTCATTCGAAGATTGCTTTGCCTGCTCTTGGACTAAACGCCGAATCAGCCACGGCAGTGGATGTGAGGGAACCACATTCTCTCCGGTGGGAGGTAGATGCATGGATGCTCGATCATCAAATGAGTGCAATTGACTCATGAAGTATGCCCTCGCGAGAAGAAATTGATTATCCGGTGAAGGACAAACGAGATTGGATCACAAACCGCCTGCAAGCGTCCAATTTCCCTGAGTTCTAATGGGGAAAATCGGCGTTTTGCTTGTAAATCCCTAACCAGAACGCCGTTGCCAGGAAAAAAACTTAAAAATTTTGGTCAGTCTCACCCCTCCAGATAAACCTTTGAGCATTTTAAGCTGACACCATTCCCGTCATTCCCACCCTCCCCCGCAGTAAACAGACCATGGAACGAGCGAAGCTATTCCACCTTGAATCACTTTCCGTTGTTGAAATCAGCGGACCGGATGCAACGACGATCGTTCACAACCTAACCACACAGGCAGTCCGCGAGCTGTCGCACGGAGAATCCACAGAGACCTTCGTGACAGACGTCAAGGGTAAGATGCTCGGCCACAGTATCGTACTCAAAGATCGGGAATCTCTTTGGCTTATGGGACCACATGGCCAGTCTCAAGCAGTCGCCGCACACATTGATCGCTATATCATCCGTGAGGATGCGACCGTTACCATTCACGACGAAAAATACTCCGGAGTGGTCATGCCTGAGTCGCTAGTGAATGAGTTTTTTGATATCCCTGGCCTGACAAACGACGCCGAATCGAAAGCAGAGCAGAATTCAACTCGGTTTAAGGCGAATTCAATCGACTTGAAAAACACGCGAACTTGGGTCGTTTGCGTACCATGGATGGGCGACCGTTCAAGGCTTGTCTTAGTGGACAAAGCCTTCAAGCAAGGACAACTCGCCGAGATTGCTCAAGAGCCGACCTATGAAATCGGGACCGAGGAGGAATTCCACAAACAGAGGATTCTTTCGGGCTTCCCTTGGTTTGGCATTGATCTCGATAATAGCAATCTTCCTCAGGAAGCGGATCGCGATGCCAGCGCGATCTCATTCACCAAGGGCTGTTACCTTGGCCAAGAGACCATCGCGAGACTCGATGCGATGGGACAAGTTCAAAAGAAATTGGTTCGATGGAAAATCAACAATTCAATCCCAACTCAAGGTACTGCTCTCTACCAGGATGAAAAGGTAGTCGGTCGACTTACCAGCGTGACCACCACGCAGGAGGGCGTATTTGCGATCGGTCCAGCCAGGCGGACTCACTTCGATCCCGGCAGCATTGCTACACTCGATGAAGGTTCGGCGACCGCTACCGTCATCTGATGCAAGCTGCGTGATCCCGTGTCCACGATTTCTACTGAGTCTCTGTCATCGCGGCAAACACTCTGGGCCCTAATCTCCCGATCCAGAGTCGAATGGGGCGCTGCCCACAATCTCGATAGCGTTTGATCATCTGCACAGGATCGTGATCGGAACCGCGAACCTTGATCGTCTCGGGATAAAAATCCCTTGAACGCAGCTCTTTTCTAAGCTTTCTATCATCACACGGACCAATCCAAAATACGGTGCCAACTGCAGCCAACTCCTCCATCTCCCTTGGAATCGCTGACGGTTTGTTTGGGTAACACAGGAAGCCGGACGGTCCAGCAAGTAGATGACAACCGAATTTGGCTGCGAACGACTCGGTTAAACCAGCTGCTCGAACGACGGAGCGGGGATCCACAAGAATACATCCCTCCAGTTGCTTCAGGTCCATCACTTCACCCTCTACAGAGGCTGAGGTAACATGCTCCTGAAACGTCGCCCGAGAGCCATCCGCGCGGATCACTGTCGCGGAGCGTTCTCCCTGCCGGAAGCCAGCTCGATCACAAACCTCTCCCCAAAGAAGATCCTGCTCTCGAACGGATCCACCGATTTCAAACCAAGCTCGATGAAATTCGGATTCCACGATAGGTGAGTCGGGAACTTTTGTAGCGGG
>JAYYHM010000596.1:0-9592 GCA_036148415.1 Planctomycetota bacterium | reverse complement strand
GCATCAAAGCCAATGGATTGATCAAAAATCCTCCAGCAAAGCCATCTGAGCTACTACGGCAAGTTTGCCTCGATCTAACAGGCCTACCACCGAGCAGGGAGCAGATTGATTGGTTCCTTAGGGATCCTTCTTCGGAGGCCTACGAGGAACTCGTCGATGACCTGTTAGCCTCACCTCAATTCGGAGAACATTTTGGACGCTATTGGTTGGATCTCGTTAGGTATGGCGACACTCATGGTCTTCACTTAGACAATTACCGAGAGATGTGGCCGTTTCGGGATTGGGTGATCAATGCATTTAATGAAAACATGCCATTTGATGTATTCATTACTCAGCAACTCGCGGGAGATCTGATTCCGGCGTTGGGTGATCCAGGATTGATTGCGAGTGGTTTCAATCGCTTGAACGTAACCACCAACGAAGGTGGTTCAATCTATGAAGAAGTGTTTGCCCGGAACGTGATGGATCGGACGGATGCATTTGGAACGATCTTCTTAGGTCTTACGGTGGGTTGTGCAGTCTGCCATGACCATAAGTTTGATCCCATTTCCCAACGTGATTACTACGCGCTCTCAGCTTTCTTCAATAGTTTAGATGGTCAAGCCCTGGACGGTAACTCCAAGAATCCTGCGCCTGTAATTCCTGTCCCGACAGACGAACAAAAAAAGCTTCTCGCCGAATATGACCAGGCCATACTCGACTTCGCAGCTGAGCGACAAGGTCCCATTGAAAGTGTGGATCAAGCACAGGCGACATGGGAGCGATCGTTAAGCGACAAAGCAAATGCATCGAAGCATGTGATTCAACCGAATTCAGTCGAATCCTCCTCCCAGACGAAAATGGAGACTCTTGCAGATGGCTCGTTCAGGATCGCTGGCGAGGCAGCAGATCAAGACACAACGACAATCATCGCACCGCTACCCGCTGGCACAAGTTGGCAAACCTTACAGCTAGAAGCTTTAGTGGATTCTGAAAATGACAAGGTCGGTGTTTCAGAAAATGGGAATGTGGTCCTCACGGAAATCACCCTTGAGATTGGCAATCCAATGACAGGAAAATCATGGACCAAAATCCCACCCATTTTTGCCTTAGCGGATGTGGAACAGCAGGATGGGCCATTTGATGTGCGATACGCAATTGACTCCTCAATGAATGATCGAGAAGGTTGGGCCGCCGCAGGTCATCAGGATCCTGGTGGTCGTAATGCTTGGTTTGTTTTTGCTCCGCTGGATTCTGGCGAAGATGAACTTCTTATTCGCATCCAACTCCACTATCAAAGCGTCTTTGCGAAACATCAATTCAAACACGTAAAGTTGACATTAAGCGATTCCAATCCGTCTATCCCCGCCAACCAACAAGTCACCTTGGGTCCAATTTTCAGCGTCGGTCCATTTCCGATTGAAAACCCAAATCCCGGATATGGAAGATCTTTCGCTTCACAGGGTAAAGCGTTCGATGCTGATGAAATGTTTAATTATCAAGATACGGAGTATCGTTGGAAAACGAGAGAAGATCTTGGACCCGTATCCATTCATACCCTTCCATCAATTGTTGATCGATCTTCGGCGTTAATTGTCTATCAAAATCTAAAATCACCCAAGCCTCAAAAAGTAACGTTACTGTGTGACGCTGACGATGGCTTGATGGTTTTCCTCAACGGAAGGGAGATTTCGAATCGGCGCGGACCGCACCCACTCAATCCGCTTGAGCAGGAAATTGAATTGAACCTCAAGCAAGGGAGCAACGATCTCTATTTAAAAGTGATTAACCATGAGGGAAAATCCCGTTTTTCCTATGCATACCGTTCCCCAGCAATCCCGATCCCATCCGAGTTGATAAGAATCACGGATACACCCTCAGCGCTGCGTAGTGATGAAACCAATGCTTCCTTGCGACGATACTATCGAAGTGTTTTTTGTCTCCACCCAGATTGGCTCGCCTTACTTGATTTAGAAAAGGGTACGCGAAAAGCACGCGATTCTCTGGAGAAGAATATTGCCACCACACTTATCTGGAAAGAGATCGATCCCCCTCGCACCTCACACATCCTGATTCGCGGTCAGTACGATCAACCCGGAGATGCGGTAGAAAGATCCGTACCCGAATTCCTCAGTCCATTTCCCATCGATTCACCTCGCAATAGGCTCGGCTTAGCAAAATGGCTTACCGGTGAACAAAATCCGCTAACAGCCAGAGTTACCGTCAATCGCTTTTGGCAACAGCTATTTGGGACGGGTTTAGTAAAAACGAGCGAGGACTTCGGAAGCCAAGGTGAACCTCCGAGTCACCCAAAACTTCTAGATTGGCTAGCTGTTGATTTCCGAACGAATCAATGGGATGTGAAAAGGCTTATCCGAATGATTGTTACTTCGGAGACCTATCGCACGAGCCATGAAGTAACCCCTGCGTTACAAAAGAAGGACCCTTTTAATCGCTTGCTCGCACGTGGACCCAGATATCGTCTTGATGCCGAAATCCTGCGAGACCAAGCTCTCTTTCTATCCGGACTCCTGCAAGACCAGAGGGGCGGCCCCAGCGTGAAACCGCCTCAGCCTGACGGGCTGTGGGCCGCTGTGGGTTATTCAGGAAGCAATACTGTTAAATTCAGACCCGATCAGGGAGACAAGATTTATCGACGGAGTGTCTATACCTTCTGGAAACGTACCAGCCCTCCCCCACAAATGACGATGCTGGATGCTCCAAGCCGTGAGTCGTGTACAGCTCGTCGAGAACGCACTAACACACCACTCCAAGCCCTTTTACTGCTGAATGAACAGCAGTTCCTTGAGTCCGCCAAAAAATTGGCAGAAAGGGTGGAGTCGGAAATGGATAAGATGAGCGATTCAGAAAAAATCAGCTGGCTTTTCCAAACCATCACCGCAAGGTTACCGAGCGATCGCGAGACCGAATCCATCCATTCTTTGCTTACCGACAGCCAAGTCTACTATGAAGGTGAAACCGATCTTTGTATCGCACTGGTAGGAGAGCCCAATGCCAGGAAAGCCGCATGGACCCTGGTTTGCAATACACTCCTGAATCTGGATGAGGTCGTTTCCAAATGAAAACTGAAGTCTTGCAGGAATCGCTCAACCGATTAACTAGGCGATCACTTTTCTCCAAAGGCGCTGCCGGCTTGGGTGCAGCGGCTCTCGCATCTATTGAAAGCGCGGGTCATGCAGATGCCGCGGGATCCAATGCTGACCTCGGCTCCGATTCCTCGTCACCGAGAACTCACCATCAAGCTCAAGCACAAAGAGCAATCTATCTGTTTATGTCGGGTGCTCCCAGCCAGATGGATTTGTGGGATTACAAACCCAATCTCATAGATTGGTTCGATAAAGATTTACCGGACTCAATACGACAAGGGCAAAGATTAACCACAATGACCAGTGGTCAAGCAAGGTTTCCCATCGCCCCGAGTATTTACAAATTTTCCCCTCAGGGTGAGCAGGGAACAATGGTAAGTGAACTGCTCCCTCACATGTCCAAACAGATCGATCAGATTGCCTTGGTTCGGTCAATGTATACCGAGGCCATCAATCATGATCCAGCCATCACCTACATTTGCACTGGCGATCAGTTGCCTGGTAAAGCGAGCCTTGGATCCTGGTTAAGTTATGGTCTCGGTACGGAAAACGAGAATCTGCCAGCGTTCATGGTGATGACAGCATCATGGACAGGAAGACAGCAAGCACAAGCACTGTACAACCGACTTTGGGGCAGCGGTTTTTTACCGAGTAAATATCAAGGGGTCGCACTCCGTAGTCGCGGAGACAAAGTTCTGTTCCTGTCGAATCCGAAAGGGATTGATTCCACCGCTAGACGTAGAATGCTCGACACACTGGGTTCACTCAATCAAATCAATCTTCAACAAGTTGGTGATCCAGAAATTAATGCGAGAATCGCTCAGTATGAAATGGCCTTCCGGATGCAAACCAGTGTTCCTGAACTGGCCGACCTTTCTGATGAGACAAAGCACGTATTGGATCTGTATGGACCGGAGGTTCTAGTCCCAGGCACTTTTGCAAATTCTTGCATTATGGCGCGCAGAATGGCAGAACGAGGTGTTCGCTTCACCCAAATTTTCCACCGTGGCTGGGATCAACATGGTGCACTTCCAAAAGACCTTCCCAAACAATGCAACGATGTAGATCAACCTTCTGCTGGTCTGTTGACCGACCTGAAGCAAAGAGGGATGCTCGATGACACACTGGTGGTTTGGGGTGGAGAATTCGGTCGTACCGCTTACTGCCAAGGCAAACTGACCAAAACGAATTACGGGAGGGATCACCATCCAAAATGTTTCTCGATTTGGATGGCCGGTGGTGGTGTAAAAGGTGGTGTCGTTCACGGAGAAACGGATGATTTCAGCTACAACATCACGAAAGACCCGGTTCACATCCACGATCTCAACGCAACCATTCTTGATCTACTGGGTATCGACCATCGTCGATTCACCTATCCGTTCCAAGGACTTGATCAGAGACTCACGGGTGTAGAACCCGCTAGAGTAGTGAAAGAAATCATTTCTTAAGGAAGCTCATTTTCTCAAGCGATCGATCGAAACACTTGATTCTCTGCCCGCTTCATCGTGCTACCGAATAGATAACTATGAGAGTATTTTTTGTCACACTATTCACGTTACTGCCGATGCCTCCGTTTTGCCAAAGTACGGAGCTAAGTAAAGATCAGGACAAAATAGAAAAGCCAAATATCCTGTTCATCTTCCTCGATGACTTCGGCTGGCGGGACTGTGGTTTCATGGGATCAGATTTCTATGAAACCCCTTACCTAGATCAACTCGCCGGCGAAGGCATGATTTTTACCAATGCCTATTCAGCCTCCGCGAACTGCGCGCCAGCTCGGGCGTCCCTCTTATCTGGACAATACAGCCCACGACATCAGATTTACAATGTCGGTACTTCTCGGAGGGGCGAACCACAATTTGGGAAATTGATGCATGTCCCAGGAACAGACACGTTGGATCGAGGGGTAAAAACTTGGGCAAAGCAGATCCAGCAGAATGGATATCGTACAGCGATCATGGGGAAGTGGCATTTGAGTCAAGATCCTAGACCCTATGGATTTCACATCAACATCGCTGGGTCCCACAGTGGTAGTCCACCCAAGGGTTATTTCCCCCCACACCCGAACGTGCCGGGTTTAGACAATGCTGCAAAAGACGAGTATCTGACTGATCGCCTGACCCAGGAGGCTGCAGCATTCATTGAGGATAACTCCTCTCAACCCTGGCTGCTGTACCTATCTCATTTCGCCGTGCACACGCCTCTTCAAGGGCAGCAAGATCTTGTTGAAAAATACCATAATAAACCGAAAGGTAGTTTGCACGATCATGCGGTCATGGCGGCCATGATTGAAAGCGTCGACCAAGGGATTGGTAAATTGATCGAAACGTTGGACAGGACGCAGCAACGGAACAACACCGTCATTATTTTCAGCTCCGACAATGGCGGCTATGGTCCGGCCACTTCCATGCACCCACTCAAGGGATACAAAGGAACGTATTACGAGGGTGGCATCCGTGAACCATTATTTTTCACATGGCCGGGAATCATTGAACCGGGAACCTCGAATTCCTCACCGGTTATCAATATCGATTTGTACCCAACCTTATGTGAAATCACAGGTTCGTCCATGCCGAGTGATCAAGTCCTCGATGGCGTAAGTCTCATGCCGATACTGCGTGGTGAAAAAGACGAGCTAAGTGATCGAGCTCTTTATTGGCACTTCCCAGCGTACCTTCAAAGCTACCAGCGAATCGATGAACAACGCGACCCGCTATTCCGTAGTCGACCCTGCAGTATCATTCGCTACGGGCATTGGAAATTGCATGAATACTTTGAAGATGGTGCCTTGGAGCTATATGACCTGAATAAGGATGTGGGTGAGACAAGGAACCTTGTGCAGACAAACCCGAGAAAAGCCGAAGAACTTCACCAGATGCTGATCCGATGGAGAGCATCTACCGATGCCGAAATTCCAGCAACTCCCAATCCAGATTTCTCAGCACAAGCCGAAGCGGAAGCTATTGCAAAGATAAAATCTAGAAAGAAGAAAAGGTTAGACTCAATAAAGTAGCTTCGCACCTAACCATTACCCCTAACCCAAAGCGAATGGCGAGTGAGTCAGTGGATTTCGCGGAGAGCTACCGATTAGCCTTCGAGAACCGTAGCAATCGCCGAGCAGAATTTATCCATCTTGCTTTCCTGCATTCCCGCAACGTTGATCCTTCCACTCCCCACGATATAAATTCCGTGATCCGCTTTTAGTTGATCAACCTGCATCTTATTTAATCCACTAAAGGAGAACATGCCGGATTGATTCAGCAGGAAGGTAAAGTCATGGCCTTTTCCCGTATTTTTCATTGTGGTGACGAACTGTTCGCGGAGCGCCCTGATCCGATTTCTCATATTCGCCAACTCGAACTCCCATTTTTGAGTCAGGTCACTACACCCCAAAATGGTGGCCACAATGGAACCACCGTGGCGAGGAGGATTGCTGTAATTGCATCGAACCAATTTCTTCAATTGGCTCTGAACTGCAGTTGCAGCATTGCAGTTACCAGCGACAAAAGAAACGGCACCGACTCGCTCTCCGTATAGTCCAAAGTTTTTCGAAAACGAGTTACAGATGATCGCCTCGTCGTTGTAACGCAGCATCGTTTTAATGGACTCAGCATCTTCACTTAAGCCATGCCCAAAACCTTGATAAGCAAAATCAATCAGTGGTAGTAATCCCCGTTCCGAGACAGTCTTCGCAATCTCTTCCCACTGTTCACCGGATGGATCGATCCCGGTAGGGTTGTGGCAACATGCATGGAGCAAAACAGCATCGCCCGGTTTGGATTTGGTATTGAGATCTTCGATCATCGCATCAAAATCCAAAGAGGTCCTATCGGAAGAGAGGTATCGATAGGACTCAATCGGAAGTCCCTCGGACTCGAAGACAGCGTGATGATTAGCCCAAGTTGGCGTCGAAGCCCAAACTCGAAGCGGCGGCATCTGCGAGCTCAAAAAACTTGCAGCGATCCGCAAAGCGCCAGTCCCGCCTGGAGACTGAAGGGTTGCGATACGGTCGCTGGAAACCGTTTCACCAAAAATCATCTGCTTCACTGCTTGCCGATAATCAGGAAGCCCATCAATTGCGAGATAACCTTTTGTTTTTTCGGTTTCCAGCAGCCTTGATTCAGCCTCTTTGACACACTCGAGGACGGGGGTCTGTCCGGAAGCGTCCTTGTAAACACCGACGCTCAAGTTCATCTTGTCGGAACGTTCATCAGCCAAAAAAGCTTCCGTCAACCCCAAAATCGGGTCAGGAGCGGCAGTGGAGACGGAAGAGAATCGCAGAGACGCGTTAGATTCGTTGGAATCAGGCATGTTTAGGCAATGGTTGCAAGAGGTTAATGAGGCTTGACTCCTGGTGGCCAGCAAGCCAAAAACGTCAACACATATTTTTGTGAGAGAATCCTAATCGACAGATCAAGAATCGACCATCGTAGACACATCCAGAAATTTTCATGAATCAGCCAGATTTTATCGTCGTTGGAGCAGGGTCTGCTGGTTGTATTTTGGCTAGACGCTTAGCTCAAGAATTTGGTGCGATGATTACCATCGTGGAAGCCCCATGCAAGGCTGCGCCCCAGATTGACCGTCAACGGCCTGCACGCTGGCTAAAGCTGCTGAAATCCTCAGAAGACTGGGATTTTACCACATCCGCTAATCCATCTCTCGCCAATCGCTCGCTTCAGTGGCCTCGAGGTCGTGGTATTGGAGGAAGTAGCCGGATCAATTCAATGATTTGGTTTCCACCCACTGCCTCCGATCTTGAGCAGCTTTCCACATCAACGCAGAACTGCTGGAGTGCGCAACGCATCCGTAACGCTATCAAGTCGCTGGAACAGATACTCCAACCTGAAGAGCCTCGTTGGCTAAGTCACACTGGAAAATCATTCCTAACGGCGACGGAGACGCTTTCGGACTGTAATCCGATGACCTATCAACGTCTGAATCACAAAGGATGCCGAAGATCATTAGAAGAGATGATGCTTCCAAGAGATGAAGAAGCTGAAACATGGCGCAGCAACATACAGGTCGTCCGAGGCATAGTCGACCAAGTATGCTGGAACGATCAACGCGCTGAAGGAATCCAAGTAATAACGCCGGAAGGTATAAACAAATTGATGTCCACGTATGGAGTCATTTTGGCTGCGGGATCGATCGGTACACCATCCATTCTCATGAGAAGCGGTGTCGGATCGCCCGATGATCTCGATCGGCACGGTATCTCCACTCGATTTAGCAATAGGTGGGTCGGAAAGAATTTACGTGATCATCTACTGATGCCCGTCATTTTCCAATGTGAGAAGTCACTCAAACCCTTCTCATATGATCCAGACCCGCGAGTCGTCGCGCAGTGGCAAGTCATGGGCACAGGACCTCTATCGAGTAATCTTGCAGAGTGTGGTGGCTTGTTTCTTAATGACACGATTCAGCTGCACGTCACACCCACGCATTATCTGACTTTTCCTAAGTCAACGAATTCTGCATGGATGAGTATTGGAGTCAACTTAACGCAACCTCGGTCCCGAGGTTCTCTTCAACTCAGTTCAGCTAATCCGATGGAGCCACCCAAAATCACCGCTGACTATCTCCATTGCGGAGAGGACCTCAGACAGATGATTCGCGGTGTTGAATACGTACGTGAAATCACCAAATCGAAGGATCTGCAAAAAGTAATTACCTCCGAAGCCTTACCCGGGAAGAAACGTTCCACCAGTCAAGCCATCGGGAAGTCGATTCGTCGTTATGCCCAAACCCTTTATCACCCCTTAGGCACCTGTGCGGTGGGAACAGAATGTGAAAGCGTGGTGGATCCGCAGTTCCGACTCAGGGATGCCTCGGGAATCTGGATTGTGGATGGTTCGATTTTTCCAGGAATCACGGTGGGAAATCCGAATGCAACCATCATGGGTCTGGCCTGGATAGCTGTGGAAGAAATTGCGGCGAGAACGCTGGGGGGAAAGTGTTGAATTCCTGCAATGGAACATCGATTTTTTCATCTGTTATTCAACGAACCAAGAAGATGTTCACAAGTGACCTCACCGAATCGCGGCAAAGGGATTATGATCACTGGAAGCTGCCCGACGCAAATTCATCCATCGTATGCTGGGGCGAGCGAATCTAACTTAACCATTGAATCTTTGAGTTAAACTTCATCTGACTCCAATCTGGAAAATTGTCCGCAAAAATGACTGGGCACACACAAAAACACAGCATCATCCGCACACTGATCGATAACTCTTTCCTTCTCATTGCCGGAACACTTTTTGCGCTCCTGTGGGCAAATGGTGCTTTCAACCTCAACTCCTTGCCGGAAGGCCTGCGTCTGACTCCTGAGCAGTACATTGATTTTATCGATTTCGATCTTGCAGGCGGGGCAGAAGATGTTCACGAGAATAGTAGCCAAGTAGCTGAAGATCATGAATCCGGAGGCCATCACGGTCTGACTATTCATTTCATTATCAACGATATCTTCATGGCTTTGTTCTTTGCAATCGCTGCCAAAGAGGTAT
>JAYYHM010000595.1:0-4691 GCA_036148415.1 Planctomycetota bacterium | reverse complement strand
GCGCTGAAGCTGCATGAGAGGCAGCTGATGTTTTGCTTTCCCCCCCCCAATTATTTTCTATTGTGGTCTAGGTGCATTCCACGCAGGCGCGGCGTCAACCATTTTGTGTAAGAGTCGGTCTAGCTCGAGTCCCAACTTCTTCTCCGTTGGCGTTACTCGTGTATTGAGCAGCCCGATGAAGTTCTTGCCGTCGTGGCGTCGAATCATAATCGAGGTTGTTCCGGGTAACGAGCCAGAATGCCACCGGTTCGCTCGTCGCTTGCTGAGGATGCGATTGCTCCATCCGAGTGAGTAATACACATTTTTGGGACGCCCATCTTTCTCATAACCGGCGCTGCCTTCGGGCCTCCCATGCATTTTCTCGATACTTTCTTTCCTCAGAATCGGGCAGTTCTCTGGGTCATCAAACGCGGCAGCGAACTTGGCCAGATCCTCAGCAGATGCAATCCAGCCGCCATGCGAGTCCATTGCTTCCAGGTACCAGCCTCCATATTGGGAAGGGACTTTTTGGCCGATACTTTCTGCAAACACCGAGTCTGCTGAGTAGGGATGATAGTAGCGAACTTCATTCGGAAATCTTTGATCAAGGTGTGTGCGACCAATCCTCATGGAGTGGATATCAAGAGGTTTTAGAACATGGGTTTGTACGTATTGCTCGTAGGTTTGATCAGTAACCGCTTCGATCAAGCGACCTAGGAGGCAATATCCAAAGTTTGAATAGGCGTAACGGTTACCAGGCTTGTAATCCAAGTCTTGGCTTAACATCGCTCGAATGACATCTTTTGCATCAGCGGGTGATGGAATTCCGAGTTGATTCGCAAAACGTACGGATTGGAACATCGGATCGAAGGATTGATTTCGGTCCCATCCCCCGCGGTGCTGCAAGAGTTGTTCCACCGTAATCTCGGTCAATCCTTCAGGTGTGGATTGATCGTTCATGTCGATCAAATTCAGTTTGAGAAAAACGCGGTCACTGAGTTTAATGTGCCCTTTTTCAACCAACTGGAGGATCGCCACGGCAGTGATAGGTTTTGAGACACTTGCAATTCTGAAAAGACTATCTGGTTCTACAGGTTGTTGATTACTGAGATCAGAGTAACCAAATCCTGCGGAATACATCAGTTTCCCATTGTCAGTAACTGCCACCGCAGCACCAGGTATGTGATGTTGTCTGAGGAACTCATGCATGGTGGGTTCAAAATTACTGAACGCTTTGGGATCAGTCTTTTGAGAAGTGCGGGTGGGCAATGCGGGTTCCTCTTCGCTTGGCTCCCGTATACTGTGTCCTTCACAGATCGTGATATTCGCCGTCAATCTTCTGGTAGCTGTTCCATCAATGACATCCCAATGGCGAAGAATGAGATCGTATTGCTGGCCCCACAGAATTGGATTCATAAAGAGCGCAATTCCAAAAATCCAAAGCAGTTTATTAAACACTGGCTGATCAAGGGGCTTCATGGAGTGCTCCCGTGTTTGGTCTTTGGATCTCGGTATCTCAGCGATTTGACAAGAAACAATGTGTGCGATCTCCACTGTCCTCAAAAAGAGTTCGTACACCTCATTGTTGTTTTGCCACGGGAAGCACCCACGGGAGGATTCGAACCTCCGACACCCGCTTTAGGAAAGCGGTGCTCTATCCCCTGAGCTACGCGGGCGAAATGACACGGCCAGTGAACCGTCGAATTACTTGTCGCCTTTGGACATTCGAAGAATGAACAAAGACTTGGCGTGCCATCAACGTAACGGCTAGGCTTTACTTCGGCTAGTTGGTGTCCATGCAGTGTCAAAAGTAATTGGTCATCGTTCGCAGTTGAGCTAATACTGCTCTTTTCAGGCAAAGCAGACGTAGTATGCTGTTAAAGTTCTTTTCTGATCGAGTCTGCAACGAACTTGGCAAGTTTCGTGCTGTTTTCCGGCGTGTAATGGACGTTGGCGTCACGTGTGGGGACGTTCTTACTTGCGAAATCAAAGAGACCATTTGTTTTAATTCCGTGTGTGGACATCACTTTCTTCGCGATTGCGTTGTACTTCGCGCTGTCTCCTACCACGCGTCCTGCTGCTCCATTCGGAACGGGTGTTGTCTCGCACCAAATGACTTTCGCACCCGTTCTCTTGAGACGTTTCGCAATCGCATCGAGATTCGCAGCGTATTGATCTGGTGGGATCTGCTGATGGCTACTTTCATTCTTTGGATCTGCGAGATTCTGTCCCTGAGGACCCATGTATTTTAGGTCATGGAGGCCGTGATTGATTTGGATGAGTGACCAATTACGATCCCCCAACCATTGGTCAATTTCTTCAAGTCCTTTGCTAGAGGGTCCACAGTTAGTTTGGGGGCGATAAACATTGGCTGTGCCTTGGAGCTCTGCCCGAAGTGGGACCATGTATCCGATTGAAATGGAATCCCCAATCACCAGCACATTTGGAAGATTCGGATCAGGGTTTTTTGGATTCTGATAAGCTGGATTGATCTTTCGAGCAGGTTTGTCAGACCTTGTTTTGGCAGTTCCAACCGCCCCAGACTTGCTCGCTGATATTCTTGGGCTGAGTTCGGGGTTTGTCTGTGCGGACAAAGCTGCAGGGAGAACGGCAATGAATACTAACGTGATTGTCAGAATCACGATTGGGTTTCTGTTCATGAGTAGTCTCAATTTCAAAGTAAGAAAGTTCTCAACAGATCTGACGGTTTGGTTCAACCTCAGGAGAATCAAGTTAATCGATCCGTACCTGCCCATGTGAGTCGACTTGATATTTTTTTGACTCGGTTCACCGCTGTTGACTTTAGGTGGCTCGGTCATGCATGGTTCCCGTTTCGATAAAAAACCATGCACTAGTTGGGTAACTTTTCTTTTGAATCAAGCTAGACTAGAGGATCAATTCAAAGATAAGAGCCACCGGTCTGTTAGTGTTCGTTGTCGCTATTGTTTTCAGCCGATGGAAGGGATGATTCTACGGCCGAAGTGACCAGAATCTAGCAAACAGAGCCGGAGTAAAGAGGACTGAATTCAACGATAAGCTTGATCGATCGCTGAGGTCGAAGGGCTGGTGATTGGCCGTCACAGTGAGACCATGCTGCTAGTCAATGGTGGAAAGCAGCTCCATGAATATTCAATAAGTGCTTCAGTGAAATGGAAGAACACAATTCGGTATACCGTATTCTTGATGCATCATTCAATCGTGCCAGCGAGGGTTTGCGAACCTTGGAGGAAGCAGGGCGTTTTGCCTTGAACCATTCGGAGCTCGCGAGTGAGTTTAAGGAGTTGAGGCATGGTCTCGCATCCTCGATGGAGGCCTTGCCACGCGGAGAGTTGATCCGTTCAAGAGATACCACCTCGGATGTGGGTACCGAAATCCAAGCCGATTCGGAGTACCGGAGGCAATCGATCGAATCGGTTGTCATTGCAGCAGCATCAAGAGTTCAGCAATCAGTGCGCGTGCTTGAGGAGTACATGAAAGTCATTGATGCGTCGCCAGCTAAGAAGCTTGAAAAGATCCGCTATCGCATCTACACAGCATGTGCGAGCCTTGAATTGAAAGTCCGTTCGAATGAGATTCAACAAGCACTCGCGGATTCTCATCTCTATCTGTTGTTGGATGCGGCGGATTCAGATCTTGAATTTGAGCGTAGGATGACTGAATTGATTGACAGTGGTATTGATATCGTACAGTTGCGAGATCGAGGAGTTTCAGATCGAACTCTTCTGAGGAGGGCTCGAATCGGTGTCAGGATCGCAAGAGACGCAGGCAAGTTGTTTATCGTCAATGATCGAGCGGATCTTGCTCTAGCGGCTGATGCAGACGGAGTCCATGTGGGTCAGGAGGAGCTGCCGGCAATCGATGCGCGCAGGATATTGGGGTCAGATCGAATCATTGGAGTATCGACACACTCACTCGAGGAAGCGAAACAAGCGGTTTCCGATGGAGCTGACTATATCGGATGTGGACCGGTGTTCCCCAGTCAAACAAAAGCCTTTAAGCATTTCGTTGGAGTCGACATGTTACGAGAGGTCGCGTCGATGGTCCAAGTACCATCTTTTGCCATTGGAGGAATAGACAGCAGTAACCTGGGGCAGATCATTGATGGTGGGTTCTATCGGGTCGCTGTCTCCAACGCTATTCATGCAGCGTCCCATCCGGTGAAGACTGCGAACGAAATAAAGCGGGTTCTCAAGGAGGCTGCTTCAAGACTTTCACCGACGTCCAAAGTCGTTCAGGAATGAGGCTACTCATTTGCTTGCTCGCCTAAGAATGGGCAGTTTAAAAATAAGTGATAGAAAGGGGGCGCGGATGTTGGAGGTTGAACAAAAATTTCGAGTTGACGAGGAAGCGAAACTACTCAGCTGCCTGGAGGCAATTGGAGCTGTAGCGGATACAACGGAAATTCACGAGGACATTTATTATGCACACCCAGCACGAGATTTCCGGCAGACGACAGAGGCTCTGAGAATCCGAGTAGTCAATGACGTCCCGATGATTACCTACAAGGGACCAAAATTACCCGGGAGCATGAAGGTTCGCAAAGAATTGGAGTGGCGTTTAGATCCCGGTGATCCGTGTGGTAGTCAAACCATGGAGATGCTCGATCTGCTCGGCTTTAAGCCTCTGGCCACCGTTCGGAAATGGAGAAATGTGTTTCGTCTCTCTGAGCACCATCTCACTGTTGCTGTCGACAACGTTGAAAGTTTAGGGCT
>JAYYHM010000594.1:0-4436 GCA_036148415.1 Planctomycetota bacterium | reverse complement strand
TTCAATAGGACAAATACGCCCATAGTGCGAAATATGAACGTCACGCACCTCAAAACCGGCACGCTTCCGGTTCAAACCTCCGGGACCCAGAGCTGATAAACGCCTCTCATGAGTCAACTGACTGAGAGGATTGGTCTGGTCAACCACTTGCGATAGCTCGCCGCGACCAAAGAAAAAGTCGATCGCCGCTGAAACACTCTTGGGATTAATCAGAGAGCGGGGAGTCATATCGGTCGCATCTTTGATGCTCATACGCTCCTGAACGGTGCGACGAAGCTTCAGGAATCCTTTGCGAAGCTCTTCGCTTGCAAGCTCATCAATGGTCCTTAGACGACGATTACCGAGGTGGTCAATATCATCGATCTCAGCACTGCTCTCTGAATCAAAGAGATCAATGAGGTAAGCGATGGCGGAAATCATGTCGTCGTGACGCAAAGTCATTAACTCTTCGCCGATATCCAGTCCAAGCTTCCGGTTCAAACGGAATCGCCCAACCTTACCGAGTCGATAACGATTCTCATCATAAAACTTCTCATTGAAGAGTGTGCGAGCCTTCTCCAATTGCGGTGGATTCCCGGGACGAAGCCGCTGGTAGATCCGCAGTAATGCTTCTTCATGACTCGCAGTGTTGTCCTCAGCAAGAGTATTAAAAATCAATGGAATCTTCGGAGCTTCCATCGCTTCGATACTCTTCACACCTGCGGTGCAGATTGTCTCGGCAACATTACTTGTGATCCGGTGTCCAGCCTCGACAATGATTTCACCCGCACGATCGCTGTCGCTTGGATAGACCACGTCATCCACAGCAATCTTGCCTTCAATCTTAGAAGCCGAACGACCACTGCTAATCTTGTAACTCTCTGTCGGATAGAAAGCCTGCAGGAGGTCGGCGTCGGTGGATAGACTTGGATCCATCGCACGCAATAAGGTCGTTGCAGCGAATTTTCCGCTCTGGTCAATACGAACAGTCAGTGCATCTTTTTTAGTGACATTGACCTCGATCCAAGAGCCTCGCTCAGGAATGACTCGGCAGCTCGGAAGTTTTCTGTCGGTGGTTGTATCCTGCTCGAGCACAAAGTCGACACCGGGACTTCGGTGCAACTGACTGACAACGACACGCTCGGCTCCGTTGATGATGAACTCACCGCCGCCCATCATGATAGGCAGGTCGCCTAAGTAAACCTCTTCCTCGTGAGGCTCCTCACGATTGAGGCGCAACCAAACCCGCAAGGGTCGGCCGTAAGTGAGCCGCAGCTGCCGGCACTCTTGACTGGTGTATCTGGGCTTACCCAACTCGTAGCTAAGAAATTCCAAAGAGGTGTTCCCGTCATAGCTGCTGATCGGAAAAATCTCCCGAAGCACCGACTCAAGGCCGCTGTCTTCACGCTTCCTAGAATCCACGTCCGCTTGGAGAAAAGCGGCGTAAGAAACGGTCTGCAAGGCAGTCAGATCAGGGAGTTCGAAAGATCCAAGGCCTGTACCGAAGTGCCGAACAGTCGTCGGTTCGAGCCGACGCTTACTGGTGGTTGCCATCGTAGGAATAAGCTCCTGAGAACACTATGTATGTTTAAATGTCAAACAGCTTGTGATAGGGAACGCTTAACGGAGAAATCACGAGATCATCATCGATGGGCCCGAAAGCTACATCACCGCGGTTGGTCGCTGTCACTTTTTGCAATTGCTGGCTTCCCTGCCGAGGCCTTTCCACTACTCGTGCTATTCGCGCGGAATTCCCCCGGCGGGTTCTGGTGAGAAAATACCAAATCAAGACCAATCAGCAAAGGGCGCTCACACAAAATGGCCCGATTCTTGCTATGGATAAATGAAATGGAAAATCACGAGATTCTGTAACCGATACGCCCGGAACCCTGATCACTCCAAAGCTTACCCAAATAAAAAATCAGATTTTTTTGTACTTTTATTTCATTTTTTTTGGCTCATTGGCATCAAAGGAATAAAAAAGACCATTAAGCAATGAGCAAGGATGTCTATTTTCTTTTTGCGCGTGATAAAAAAATAATTTTTTTACTCAGCCTGATCCTTTGCAGGGTCGCAGAATGGCTGGTTGCCGGATTGGGCCGGCCACCGATCCCGTCGGGGTAAATTGGAGGCGGCAATTCTCCAATCGTTAGCCCACGCTAATTACTCCTTGGAGATCAAGAGTAGATGTAAAAATGACCCAATCTCGGGTCGCAGAGAATATTGGTTTCATTAGAATCGACGGTTGATCTAGGCGTCGCATTGAAACATGTAACCCATCGAAGCCGTCTGTACTGTTCCAAGGCAAGGGTTTTTCCAACGCGAAGCAAAACAGGATTTAGGGACAAGTCCAGTCTCCGCAGCAGAGAATCTCGGCATCATGAACGTCACCCAATTTCTCAACGAGCACTTTCGACACTTCAATGCTCGCGAACTGGTTACGGCCGCCAAAAGCTATCGAGAATTTGTATCCCGACCGGGTGGCGGCAGAATGATGGTCACGCTGGCAGGAGCCATGAGCACTGGCGAAATAGGCATTTCTCTCTCAGAGATGATTCGAAACGATAAGGTCCATGCCATCACATGCACCGCAGCCAATCTCGAAGAAGAGATGTTTAACCTGGTCGCTCACCATGAATATCGGATTATCGAGGATTGGCGTGCCCTATCAGTCGAAGATGAACTACGGCTCCGTGACAAAGGACTGAATCGAGTAACGGATACTTGCATCCCCGAAACCGTGATGCGGCACATTGAAGGCCGCTTGATGTCGCGTTGGAAAATAGCAGCAGAGAATAATCTTCAGAGGATGCCGGTCGACTTTATGTTTGATCTCCTCGATGACCCGACGCTTCAAGAACACTATCAAACTCCCCTTAAAAATTGCTGGCTGGCAGCAGCCAAAGAAAAGGGAATCCCAGTCTTCACACCAGGCTTTGAGGACTCAACTTTGGGAAATATCTATGCCTCCCGTGTAATTGACGGGAGCCTCCCGGGCCATGGTGCTATCGCGCCCGGAACCGCTCAAATGGAGAAACTCGCTGAGTGGTACCAAGTGATCTCCAATCAATCGTCCATCGGCTTCTTTCAAATCGGAGGAGGAATCGCGGGAGATTTTCCCATTTGCGTGGTCCCGATGTTGATCCAAGATCTCCAGAGAGAATCCCCTCTATGGGGCTACTTCTGCCAGATCAGTGATGCCGTCACCAGCTATGGAGGCTATAGCGGTGCAGTGCCCAATGAAAAAATCACGTGGTACAAGCTTTCAGCATCAGCACCGAAATTTATGATCCAAAGTGACGCATCGATCTGCGCTCCGCTAATTTTCGCCTACGTTCTTGGATGGTAACACGGCGTGACCGCTACTCATTGTGGGTCAGATCAGGCATAATCCTGCGCACGGTAGATCTTTCACTTGCGCGGGCTAATTCCCATGTCGGACGATAAAATCACAACACTTGGTGTGACCTTTGATGATGTATTGCTCGAACCGCAATACAGCGAAGTTGTTCCCAGCGAAGTAGATGTCAGTTCCAACCTGACAGCGAGAATCCGACTACAAATCCCCCTCATTTCTGCACCGATGGACACGGTGACGGAATCCAACATGGCCATTGCTTTGGCCAAGGAGGGCGGTCTCGGGATCATTCACAAGAATCTGTCCACCGTTCATCAGACTGAACAGGTGATGAAGGTGAAAAGATCCGCCAATGGGATCATCATTGATCCGGTGACATTGGATCCCCAAGAGAAAGTGGGCCGCGCGGCGGCTCTCATGGATGAAGCAAATGTTTCGGGGATCCCCATTGTGAATGCGGATGAAACCCTGGCCGGTATCCTCACTCGACGCGACCTGCGTTTCCTAGAAGACCCAGAGCTCCCAGTTTCTGAGGTAATGACCCAAGAAAACTTGGTCACTGCGGTGGGAAATGTAACGCTTGAGGAAGCTGAGCGAATTTTAACGGCAAAAAGAGTCGAGAAACTTCTGCTGGTTGACGAAGATAGGAAACTGACGGGACTTATTACGATCCGCGACATCGACATGATGAAGCGTTTCCCTCGCGCCTGCAAAGATGCTCAGGGCCGATTGCGCGTCGGAGCTGCAGTAGGTGTAGGCGACTTTGAGCGGGCGGAAGCGTTGATTCGTCAAGGTGTTGATTTGCTGGTCGTCGATTCGGCCCACGGTCACAGTAAAAACGTGATTGAAACGGTTAGTGAAATCAAACATCAAAAAGACTGGAACATCGATGTAGTTGCCGGAAATGTGGCGACTCCTGAAGGTGCTCTGGCCTTAATCGATGCGGGTGCAGATGCGGTGAAGATCGGTATCGGACCTGGATCAATTTGCACAACACGTGTGATCAGTGGTGTTGGAGTTCCACAAATATCAGCGATCCTGAGAGCGAATCAGGTAGCAAAGGAAAGAAATATTCCTGTCATCGCTGATGGTGGTATCC
>JAYYHM010000593.1:0-5111 GCA_036148415.1 Planctomycetota bacterium | reverse complement strand
ACAACAATTCCGTTTCGATCAATATCGAAGGGGCGGGATGCCTTTGCAGGATCGTCGTGCACGGCCAGAGCATTTTGGCTATTGAAGCTAGCGAATATCCCAAAGGTATGGATGCTCTCGCTCGTTCCGCCCGCGATTGCGAGATCACACTCACCCAGTCGTAGCATCTGAGCGCCTTGAATGATTCCGGCGTTACCTGCAGCACAGGCGGCACCAATCGTGTAGTGCGGGCCGGTGATCCCCATGTTCAATGCGATTTCACCAGCGGGGTTGTTAGCAACCGTTCTCGGGTTGTGGTGATGGGACCAGCAGCTGGTATCGTAATCAAATCCTTTGATCACATGGATTTCATTTTCTGTCTCTACATTACCATGCTCGGTAACACCTACATAAATTCCGACGCGTGCTTTGTTGGTGTTATCCCAATCGATGCCCGAGTGCTTGACCGCTTCGTTAGCGCAATAAACTCCGACACTTCCTGCTCTTGTGCCACGACGGAGATCCTTTCGGCTTTGGTAACGCGTCTTCTCAAAATCGCAGATACCGGCGTGAGTCTTTCCAAAATAGCGGATTTCGTAGGGTTGTACGCCACTACGTTTCTCTAGCAAAGCTTCTCGGTAAGACGACCAGTCGTTTACATTGGGTGCGGTCAAACCGACCCCCGTAATGACGATTCGTTGCTCGTCAGGAAGATTAGCGGCACGATTGGGAGCAATCACGGCAGGCGATTCATAGTTGGACGAATGACTCGGGTCGATCGCTACGAGACGATCTCTGAGCGAAAAAGCACTCTTAGCGAAGCTACGCGTTACAGCTGATTGGGTCAGAGCTCATCATGTTTTCGAGGATCTGACCGACCAAAAGGCTAACAGCGAAGCCACCAAATGACAACGCCCGCGGGATTTTCTAAGAATAAAACCTACCGAAAGGCCTAGGATCCTAGATCTTCCCGAGAGTCGGACCGCCAATTTCCGCGAAAATCAACGAGTCAATCTGTCATCGGCACCATTTTCATCCGATTCGGTCTCTGACCCCCCAAGCACTCAAAAGTCGTTCTAAGCCTTCGTTCATCGAAACCCTCACTCGGTAGCCAAGACGCTCTTTGGCCGCTGAAATGTTAAAATAGTGATCCTTGGCAAGTTGCGAGGCGATGAATCGTGTCATCGGGGGTTCGGATCTCTGCCTCGTTACGCGATAGGCAAACTCTAGGGCAGCTCCGAGCCGGTAAGCGGATGGAAAGCTGATGGATTTCTTTGGCTCGGGAACTCCACCGAGCCTACAAATCTCGGCAATCCAATCCCAACAGCGGACGGGTTCATCCTGAGCGATAAAATACGCCCTACCCCCAGCTGAATCCGGCGTCTGGTTGAGCGCATCGATCGCATCGAGGTGAGCCGCGGCGGCGTTGACAACATGAACCGTGTCCACCTTATTGTTTCCATCTCCGACGATTCGAAGTTTTCCCCGTTTAGCCCTCTCCAGAATACGTGGGAGAATATGAGGATCATTTTCGCCCCACACCAAATGCGGACGCAAAGCTACGGTGCGCAAACCCATAGGGTCATGACTGGACAGGATCTCCCTCTCTGCGATCGCTTTGGTTCTGGGGTAGTGACAAAGCCATCGGTTTGGGTAGGGCGCTGATTCATCCACGTCCCGCTGGTCAGCTCCATCAAAGGTGACACTTGGGCTACTCGTGAAAATCAGGTTCCGAACGTCGGCTCTCTGGCTCGCGTCAATCACATTTCGAGTCGCGATGACGTTGTTACGTTCGAAGAATTGGCTGGAGCCCCAAACTCCTGCCACGGCTGCGGTGTGCACCACCGTTTCCACTGATGCGAACGCATTGCGAACAAAAGTTGCTTCTGCAAGATCACCCCTTAGGTGCCGCATCCCCCACTCCGTGAGCTCGGGATACTCCTTGCGAGAGATACCACAAACTTCCTCTCCGCGGTCAATCAGTTGGCGAACTACTTCGCGACCTAAGAAGCCTCCGCAACCGGTAACCAAGACGCTCATCGACGTTTCCTTTCTTTAAGCTATTCGAATGACCATCTTGTAAGTGCCGTTACTTCGCGACGTGTTTAAACAATGACTGTAATAAGGTCGTAGGGATTGCAGTAGGTTCTGTTGGTAACCCAGAGCCGATCGGATTTCAGTGAAGAGGCTTCCTCGCAGAGCCCATCGGACTCGACGGGAGCAGAAGTTCACTCGCTGAATACTCAGCAGCTTCGGGAGCTCGCTGCTCTCAGGCAGCGAGCGTTTCAGTAAGGCATCCCTGACGGTACATAAAGCCTAACTGATGTTGGGTTGAATGTCTGCTAATCTATCTGTTAGGACCTTGGAACCGCTCGCAGGTCCCTCATGATGGATTTGGAAAAAGGGTGAATTTCATGGCAATGAATCAAACTTCCGGTCGGATCGTTCAATGCCCAGGCTGTGGGGTGAAGGCCACTTATCCTTCTTCGCTCGTGCAATTAAGGTGTGCCCAATGTGGAACCATTTTTACCGCTCCCAAGCAGCAAGCTGGTCAGCAGGGTCAGGGTCGTTCGGCGAATGCTTCCTCATCGGACTCTAGCTCGGATACCACGCTCCTGTGGATTGGTGTGGGTGTCACGATGGTATTCCTATTGTTTTCTGCAGGTGGCGCATTTTTCTATTTGCAAAATCGAGAAAGCCAGGCCGCAGGGAGCCAAGCCACCGCGGAGTCCGATGCTTCGGAATCCAAAGTTGAAACGGATCCACCCAGTCAGAGCGCTCCGGTGCAGAATCCAGAAATCACCTACGAGGAAATCCGACTGCCGGAGTCGACTCGAAAAAAAATTTATGACGATTATCGTGCAGTGGCGAGAACCACGCTCGAGAAACCTCTGCCACTGCCGCAGGGAAGCCCACCGAGAGCTGCGATGGAGAAAATGTTGCAGCAAGTTTTTGATCGCGAGCTAATTCGTTTGGCAGCGTTGTATCGAATCTCAGAGAGTGAAATAGGTGAAGTGATTAAGGAAGGAGATGCCAAACGCTGGGATCCTTCACCACGTAGTAACGCGACTCGCAATGGGAAGAGGCTTTATCCCGAGGCGAATAGTGAGGGGTGGAAACCGAACTCCAACGTGCGATAACGTCTCACAAACGACAGTCGAGCAGATACTGATATCTCAGCTGCTTGATCGCAATCAATGGATCTCAACTTTTGGGTTATCCAGTCTGTTAGCCTTCAAAGCTTCAGCTGATTTGGCCGCGTAGAAACTTCATTGCTCCCTTTGCAATCCTGGGTTGTATCACGTCAGGGTGACCACCCATGGATTGCATTTCCGTTACGATTTGTTGACTGGGAGTACAAACGAGAAAACGAACTTGCTGTGCGGGTAGAGGTCCGGGGCGTTCCTGAGCCAGCGATGGATAATGATCCACAACAAGGATCCAATCGGATGAAAAAGTGTTTTTCAGGTTTCTGACAAGAGACTTTGAGAAATTTTCGTCGGAGGCCACGTGGTTTTCTTGTGGTCCATTGCGTCCAGCCTTGCTTGCTGTAGAACAGCCATGATCGGTTGTATCCATAAACATGGTCGCTAATTGACGGGCATCGCGTAAAGAGACGCTGCCATGGTAACAGGGGGCAGGATCAATTGCTGCAAACCAGTCTCCCAGAGGAGCTGCATGCCCCAGCTCCACAATCATGAGAGACTGCGATTTTTCCTCCAAGGTGTTTACGATCGCGTGCTGTTGTTCGTGGTGTTCACCGTCACCAAAGTAGAGATGAGATGCTCGGTCAAGTATCTCCGCCTTCGTGGTCGCAATCATTTGATCACAGGATTCTTCGGATTCTGCCGTAGCTGTGATCCGAAGCGAAATGGTCGCTTTGCTCACTGTAATCCCGACACGAGGCTGCCTGTCTCTGGCGATCATCTCCCCAAGTAGCTGCTCCATATCGCTTTCGCCGGTACCGAAAAACTTCATCACTAGATGTCGTATCACCGTCTTACCTAAGCCCTGCTCCATGATTCTCGGTGCCACGGTCTCATCGAACATTCGCTTCATCTCTGCGGGAACACCGGGTAGCGCGAAAATTCTAGAAGGTTTGCCTTGCGGCCTTTCGATTTCGATATCAATGCCTGGAGCGGATCCTTCCGGATTATGAATTTGTTCGCTGCCCTTTGGGAACATCGCCTGGACTTCATTTCGGGCGGGCATGACTCGGTTTCGCTTGGTGAACAGATCCAAAATATGATCCATGGCATCCTGCCGAAGCTCCAGCGGTTGCCCTGCAAGCGTTGCCAGTGCCTCACGGGTTAGATCATCTCGTGTCGGCCCCAAGCCGCCGGTGGCAATGATGATGTCAGCCCTTTGTGTTGCAGAGCGGAAAACATCAACGTTGTGAGACATTGTGTCGCCCACGGTGGTCTGAAATGCGACTTGAATCCCAAGTTCACCTAGTCGACGGCTCAGCCACTGTCCGTTGGTATCGAGTCTCGCGCCGCTTGTCATCTCATCACCAATGGAGATGACTTCGGCAATCCTTTGATTACTGCTCATCAGTTTTTTGGTTTTTAGGAAAAAGTGGCCGACGGGGGTTCTCGCTCGAATGGACGAGGGATCTCCTCGGGTTCATGCCAAGAACAATTACCCGATTGATTTGGTTGGTTTCTTTTTCAAATAAAATTCGATTCTCGAGAACTTCGGGTGGGAGTTTTGATTTGGGTGCGATTTCAAAGAACCACCAAACATGGCCCCGATCTTCCTCGATTCCAATCCAGTGATAGGTGGCATCGGAATCGGGCAGCGAACTGCCCTGCTTTGCACCCCCACGACTCGATGCTAGATCGATATTCGAATCTTCAGTGAGTTGTTTCTTGTCTGCGGCTCTTCGGTCGATGCGCGCTGCAGGATGGACACGGAAAAACTTCTGCACATATTGAAGCCTCCAGTTCACCGTGGCCGGACCGAGTAATCCTTCTGGGTTTTCACGCTTCTCCTTGCCACGGATGCCTTTGGCATTACCTCGGCCCGCAGTAACAGCGCCGCCCTGCTGTTCGACACGCATTCTGCGATGGATAGATAAGCCTTGTTTGCGAATCCATTGATCGTCAATGGCATCGACTCGCATCGCTACT
>JAYYHM010000592.1:0-2852 GCA_036148415.1 Planctomycetota bacterium | reverse complement strand
GACCAAGTCCACTTAAATTAGCTCGCATCGGTTGACCCTCAAACGAAGAGAGTTGCATCCACCTTGAGCCCACGTCTTCCGGGAGCGAATGAGGTAGGGGGCGAGCGTTTGGACTTTCAACGAAGAGTCGGCCGGTGTTTCCATGCGGATTGATGACTTTCACCAGAAAAGTTCTCCAGCCTTGCTCCAAGAGATTGGGTGGAGCAGATCCCGCAGAGATTTGTGGAGCACCGCTTTCCGGAATCTTGACTTCAGCGATGCACAGCGGATCGAAGACGGCTTCGACGGAGGAGATAATCAATTCCTTTTTGTCAGGATTCAAATTCTTGATGCGATTGAGTTCTCCTTGCTGCTCAGCACTCAATGGTGCGCCGATCACTTCGAGTGCTTCAGAAACGCGATGTAACTGTGAGAGAAGAGGTTGGATGGGCATTGCTTCAACCGCAATGCTGTCTTCAGTATTTGCTCCAATCAAAGATCTCTGGATGGATGTAGCCATCCAGAAGCTTACGGATAAAAAAAGGATGCATGAAGGTTTCAGCTTTGACAATTTAATCTCACTCACTCAATGGTATTCAATAGTAGATCCGCAGTTGCGCGAAACCCAAGGTCCTGAGTGCCTTGGCCCGCATCACCAATGATTCGTATTTCACGTAATCCAACACCACTCGTTGTGATCTCGACGACTTTGTATTCGACGAGTTCACCTGTGAGTTCGTTGGATAGCCCTCCGCTATTCAAAATCTTCGTGTTGCACCACTCCGCTACTCGAGCAGGATTCAGTGAGAGATCGATCGACGCGAGGTTGAGTGGTGCGGTGATTCCTGCGGTATTTTCAACCCGAGCGAGCCTCCGGGTGGGGCGGTTCTCTCGGACTCTGAGTTGGTCATCGCGGGATTCAATTTTCACTCTTGACTCTGGGTTGATGGTTACATCTAACCAGACAAGTGTCTCAATTGCTTTTTCTACTTCTCCACCGTTTGACGCCAATCGTAATCTGTTGATGACCTCTTCAACCTGGAAATCACCCTCGGTCGGAGGATCCATTCGCGGCTCAAAGTGTGTTAACGTTGTTGTAGACCTCAGTGTTGTGACGAGCTCCAGAGCCTCACTTTGTCCTATGCGATCCATTTCCGCCTCATATTGATCTCGATTGAGGCTCGCAAGACGGAGGCGATTTGACCAAAAGTCTTTTGAGGTTTCGTGCCAAGCCAAAACCTCTTCCCGCTCGACTGGGTCTGCCAAATTCATTTTTACTCTTTGGATCCGTTGTTCAACCCAATCGAGAAAAAACTGAGCGGAACGGCGATCCACCGTACTTCCCATCCCGTTGATCTCCACGAACCACGGAGCCGTCGATGAGAAGTGGAAGGTTTGATCTGAGGCGCCGATTGCGCGGATGAGGAACCATCCCGATTCCTCGACCTCGATCCATTCGCGAATCCTTTGTGAAGCCACCGGGTCACAAGGTATGCGTTTTTTAACTTCCCCATTCTGGATCACCTCGAGGTGTGATACCGGTTCACGCGAGGAGAGATGGATATCGAGCAGGATTTGGGTACGGTCGTCGAAACAGAAAGTGGCTCCTGATCTTCGTTGGTTAGCTGTCGTGCGGAGTAAGGGTCCGTTCGTCACGAAACATTCACCGCGCGATAATGCTCGAAACCAGTTCTCTCTATTCAAGGGCTCTCCGTTGAGATGAACATAGACCCGATTATGTCCGATGGGATTTGGAAGAACGCCTGAGGCGCTACCTGCTGAGGGTGGAATCCGAAATCCTGCATTGAGAAGATGGTAATAAATATCCTGAGTCCAAAATCCGTTTCCTTGTAGACCGGGGTACGCCGTTCTATCCCTTGATTTTCCCCATGCTTCGCTGTCTAAAACACCCGATCGATGCATATGGTTGTGAGCAATTTCAATCGAATTTGGCTTTGCGGTGACCACCCAAGTTGGCATGTCCCACCAAAAAGGTTTTTCGATATCCATCCAGACATTCGGGTTAATCTCACGAGCCTGCTCCACAAATCGCATCGGAGAAGGGTACTCCCTGGAGCGAACACTTAAGTTAAGTGGTTGAGCAAGATTGAAATAAAGTAAGGCTCCGCCTTCTCTCTCGTCTTCACCTGCCATTAAGTTGTAGACCTGTCGATCATTAATGCGGTGTTCTAAGTCCTCTGGCTTGGTTGATCCGTTGGAAGGCGTATTCCACCATTCAATTACCGTTGCGAAATTGAGATCTTCCGCTTGCATTAGATCTTCGATATCCGATGACGGGCGATGGACATGCAGGTCTCCACTGTACCATCCTTCAGCTACAAGGCCTTGGGTTGGTAAGCCGTCCAATCTTGTGAGTGTTACGTTGACCTCGCAGGATTGTTTGGCCTTCACCGCGGCTGTTCCTGTGACCGTAGTGTGCTCAGGTCCACGTTCGATTTCCCACCGATAGGTGTCTGGAGCTAAATGCAGTTGTGTATCACCAGAGGAGCTAAAGTGATCATGCCAAAAAGGACAATCAGGTGCTTGTTGAGCTTCACCCTGCGAATTGAATAAGTGAATCCGACACGGGATAGGTTGTTCGTGCAGGTCAGTGACTCGAAAGTTGAGCGACCCTGTTTCCGCTGCTTGAGAGTTTGGTCCCCGGTGAAGTGATTGCAAAAGAACAATGATCAAAATCAGCGTGCAATGAAACGACGGGATTCGAGGCTTGATCATGAACGGAGTGATGGCACTTAGCTGTCTTTCAGTTTAGGCAGGTAGTGTAAAGAATTATGCAGCGAAAAGCGAGTCTCATCGGTCAATTCGATTCATGTCCTCGGCAAGCGCGTAGAAAGATTTTGAACTTTTGCATG
>JAYYHM010000591.1:0-4853 GCA_036148415.1 Planctomycetota bacterium | reverse complement strand
CCAGAATATTAAAAGAATGTTGGATCTACTCGATGACCCGAACGGAGATGGAAATCACGAGGACAGCATCTCCAAACATACCATCGTATTTTTCACTTCCGACAACGGTGGGACTCACTCGCATAACCGACCACTCAAAGGCAATAAGGGAATGCTAACCGAGGGTGGCATTCGGGTTCCATTGATCGCATTCTGGCCGGGAAAAATTGCACCGGGAACTATCAGCCATCGAAAAATACATTGTCTTGATTTCTATCCCACCTGCCTTCATTTAGCAGGGAACCATTGGCGACCAGATCCTGATCAATACCCACTCGATGGCGAATCCTTCGCACACGTTCTGCAGAATCCAGAAACTCAGGAAAAACGCGACCCGATTTTTTACCTATTCCCGGGATACATGGATTCGCGTGCCCAGCCGACCGTAGCCATCATCGATGAAGCGGAGGGAAAAAGGTACAAAGCTTTGTATTACTATGAAGCTGATCAATGGGAACTCTACTGCCTCAGCGATGATCAGGGTGAAACCAAGAATCTGATTCAGTCAAAGCCCGAAATCCTCGCGAGCTTTGCTCAAAAAACACGAAGTTGGCTCACTCAGGAACACGCCACTTGGAAACCTAAATTTCCCATCAGAAAGTCGAATGGAAAATCTGCCGGCCCACCACCAAATTTCCTGAAATAATTGCTTTTCTAAGATTCAAATTCTCCACATCTACCCTACGAAGAATCACCGAATCCACCGGAACGCTACATCATGAATTGGTCCTCGGTAATTCAGTTGATATTTGCAATGAGCAGCAGTTTCATCCTCATTGCAAATGCACAAGATTCCCTACCGTCACTCAGTTCCACTCCCAGGACAGTTGAAGAACTTTGGGCCAACTATGATCCACGAAGCGAACCGCTCGATGTCAAAGTGATTCGACAATGGGAAGATCAGGGACTCATCCTCAGCTACGTCACGTTCTCCATCGGTTCATTCCGAGGAGAAGAAGCGACCATAGCAGCTTTTTTTGGTTATCCGACGGGTGGCTCAAATCTACCCGCTGTGATGCACATGCATGGGGGAGGCCAGAGAGCTTTCCTTCATGTTGTCAAACGCTATGCGGCGAGAGGCTATGCCACTCTTTCGATCAATTGGGGTGGTAGAGAAATGGAAACTTCCGCGACCGATGATCCCAATACAAACTGGGGTTCGGTGGATCCAACACAAAATAATGTTGGCGGGTATTCCAACCTTTTACCGGGCCCCGAGACCATCGACACGTTCCCCTCAGCACGCAATAACAATTGGTTCCTCCTGACTGTGGCGGCTCGGAGAGGTATTACGTTTCTCGAGCAGCAAGCCGTGGTGGATCCAAATCGCATCGGAATCTTTGGGCACTCAATGGGTGGACGTTTAACCGGACTGGTCGCGGGAACGGACCATCGTGTCCGAGCCGCCTCTCCATCAGTGGGTGGAAGCGGTTATCTGCAAACCGACCTCTGGGGCCTTCCTGGATCAGCTCGTCGGGTGAATGGTGACCTTAATTTATTTAGGAACACCATCGCGGGTCAGGCCTATCTTCGGCGAATCACTTGCCCGATTCTCTACCTCAGTGCAACGAATGATTTCAATGCACCGATGGAGTTTGTAGAAAAAGGCATGGATCTAATCCCACACAAAAACAAACGCACAACCTATGCGCAGCATTTGAACCATCGTTTCACTCCGAACACGGAAATTTCCCGACCGCTATGGTTCGACTCTCAACTCCAACAACGATTCCAATTCCCACAATCCCCAAAAGGTTTTCTCAGTCTTGATGAAGAAACAGGCATTCCGGTCTACCGCGTCCATCCGGATGCTGCACTTCCCGTGAAACGAGTTGAAATCTATTACGGCTATGAGCGAGATCCAAGGAATCGCTTTTGGGCCGATGCAGAGGCGAAAGAAATTCAGAATTTTTGGGAGGGCCAATGCCCAATCTTTGATCTGGATGAACCTCTCTTCGTCTTCGCCAACGTCTACTACGAGCTTGACGAGAATCACCGTAAAGCGGGGGACCCAGAAGAATTCGTTTTAAGCGTCGCTACAGCAGCCTACCCGGACCAACTCAGGAAAATGAAGGTCAAAGCCACCGAACACACTCGCCTCGTCATTGATGATTTCTCGAGAGGCCTTCACGACTGGTACACCCTCAACATTTCTAATCGCCACCATTGGCTCATGGCAACTAGAAAACTATCGGATCCGCGATGGGACGCACCGAGAAATGCTCTTCTTCAGTTTGGGGTGTACACCACAGAGAAAGACGACACACTGACCGTCGAACTGAAAACAGATACCTGGAGAAACTACACGGGGCGGAAATCAGAGACTTGGACGGCTCTAATCCTTTTGGAGAATAAGGGAAGAAATCTGATCACACTCTCGCATGACGATTTCCAAAATCTCAGCGGTCAGGCCTTGGGTGATTGGTTTGGTATCACCGAATTAATTCTGCAACCGGGATCTAAATCACAGCTACCGATCACCAAAGAGATGCCTCCATGGTCGGGCGAGGTTCCCGTGCTATTTAACCTGCGATGGTCGGGTGGAAAAGTTGCACAGAGACCTAAGCCTTATCTTCGGATCAAAGCCGAGTAACTCGACCTATTAATGATTCCCTGTCCGAGATTCCTTTGTCCGAGAATCATCAAATCGACTAATTTTGAAGAACGACGAAATGAGAGACTCCGCTCTTGTCTTATGGAATTAATTTCGCAATCCAATGAGCACCGGATCATGGTCTGAACTCCGGTAGGGATCAGCGACGTAAATTCCGGCGGGATTATATTCCTCGTTGTAATCAAGGAATCTTGGTTCATCAGCATTGATATGCCATGCCGCTACACCCGTAACATCTTTCGCGATTGATGGTGTTGCGAATGCGTGATCAAGACTGCCGCTTTGACCGAAGTACACGAAGGAATAGTCGACCGATCGAGAGGCGATACTCGCACCCGCGTTTGCGGTCCGATCTAGGAACTGCTCGGTGAGATCAACGAGTCCTTTCGCGCGAAGCAGATCGATCGGATCTTCCTGTTGATAGGCGTTGAGATCACCTATGACCAAAATACGATCCTGCCCCATCCGCGATGGCAAACCTTCGATAAACTTTGTAATAGCCAATGCCTGGGAACGCCGTGCGCCATTGTACGCAGCTTGGCCATCACCGTTATTTTTATTGGCTTGGTCATCACCACCTGATCCACCTTTGGACTTCCAGTGATTAACAATCACGGTGAATGGTTGACGCCCTTTGTGCGATTTAAATTTCTGAACGAGGGGAGTTCTGGCAATGATGAATGAATCATCTGAAATCATCGATACCGGATCAATGGTAGAAACACGATCCGTTCTATAGATGATTCCCACACGAATCGCGTCGCTGCCTCCTGGTGATTGATCAAAGTTTGCCGGGACGCCACATCCTTTGTAAATTTCTTTCCCCAATTTCGCGTTCAATGCTGAAACCAATCGAGTTTCGGCTTCCATGCTGTTTTCTATTTCCATCAATCCGATCACGTCTGCATCAAGCTGAGTAATCGCAGCGACGATCTTCGCCTCTTGTCGGGAGAACTCTGAAGCAGTGTCCGCACCGCGTGCATTGTTTCGTCCGTTGTCGATAGTGGTAAAATAATTCAATACATTGAAACTCGCCACAGTCACAGCCGCATTACCCAGATCCGGCCGAGCTGGACGGGAAGCAGGTATCCATTGAAGTGGTTTTTCAGAGCGGAGAACGATGCGGTTCCTATACTCTTCCAATCGACCATTTACCCCATTCACAATGGAACCGAGCCGAATGGTCGCGTACTTCTTGCCTAAGCCTGGGAATAGCGGGGGTGGAAAAACGTTCTGCTTTGTTGTCTGATCATCGATAATGAGTGTGGATTGATCATTCAATTTCTGCAAGCGATTGACTTCGTCAACGTTGTTACGGCCGTCAAAAGATTGACCAGCAGCGTTCGGGTCGTTCGGGTCCACTTGGCTTGTGGGAATGAACAGACGATTACGCGCCACAGTGATTTGTCCGCGTCTCGCAAGGTCGTAAGTGTCATTGATCACGAGATCACCTTCGATGGTGATGTTCTTGCCTAGGTAATCTCGCCAATTCACCAAGCTCAAATCACCACGAATCACTACATGTGCTTCGCTGCCATCAGGATTCACCGCCACCGCATCCACAGGTAGCAGGCTAGCCGCACCTAGGTTGGGAATAAGCTGAGGCGTGGGCAACTCAATAGATTGGCTCAGTCTTGCCCCCACGACCATCAAAAATCCCAGCATGGGCAACGACAACAAAGATGTAATCCTGCTGATAGTGCAGTTGTCAAACAATCGGATCATAAAAATCACTTCGCGATCAACGGGGCTAGAAACGCAGCGGGGTAAGGGACGGGGGTTAACTCATCATCGCAGACTCACACATTGTATCAGCAACGTCTACTTCGATTCACCGGCCGACACATCTGGCGTGAAACTTTCCTTTCGCAGTGCCGAGAATTCTTACCCAGTTAAGCATTCTTGGCTACGGATTCTCACCCTACCATAGGAATCTGTACATCAATCCAGCTCTCTATATCAGCGATTTTTGCATTACGGTCTGATAGAACCCGAACCGCATGAAACCTATCGAACCAATGGATCCATGAGATCTGCCACGTAAAGACCAAGATGATCGCTAAGAAAATATTGAATCACATTGCCCTGTGCTTCCTGATGAATGCCTTGCCTACCCGTGGCGAAGAAATTGAGGTGCGGGTTGAGCGTAATATTGAATGTGCAAACGTCGAAGGTAAGATTCTGCACATGGATCTCTATC
>JAYYHM010000590.1:0-8553 GCA_036148415.1 Planctomycetota bacterium | reverse complement strand
GGCTATTACACCTGCATTGCGGATGCCAGTGGCGAAAGAAACGGCAAGCAAGACTACAACTTCAGTTATGACCCCAAAGAACTCTATCACGGAATCAGCTACCGTGACCGAAAACCCAACCAGCCCTTTTTTGCCCAATATCATCTTCGCGGTGGCAAACTGAGGAATATTGCAACTTCATACGAGGAGGCGAAAACAGGGTTAAATCATCAACTTGTCGATCGCAGCAAGATTACTCTCCCTCCCTACTATCCAGATCACCCGGTGGTTCGTGAGGACTGGGCGCAGTACATCGACTCGGTCAATTACACGGACATCGAAGTGGGTAGGATTATGCAACGACTTCGTCATGATGATGTCCTGAAGGATTCCATCATTTTCTTTCTCACCGACCACGGAATCAGTCACGCAAGGGGCAAACAATTTTTATACGAGGAAGGTATCCATATCCCCTTCGTTGTCTGGTCACCGAAGCACTTCCCCAAACCGAAAGTGCGGCAAGAGTTCATCGCCCATATTGATCTTGCTGCAACCTCACTCGATCTGGCAGGCATTCCTATCCCCGATTGGATGCAAGCTCAGTCGGTATTTGGTGAATCAAAACGAATGCGACCGTTTGTTGTCTCCGCGCGAGATCGCTGCGATGAAACCGTGGATCGAATACGAAGCGTACGAATGGGCGAGTGGAAATACATTAAAAATAGTTATCCCGACCGGCCCTACTTGCAACCAAGCAACTACAAGGACTCGAAGCCGTTCATGCCGATCCTACGAGAACTCTACCGTCAAGGAAAATTGAATTCAGCACAATCATTACAGCTTCAATCAATAAGACCGACTGAGGAGCTCTATCACTTACCGAGTGATCCTTGGGAAGTGAATAATGTTTACGACAAGGAATCGATGAAGGAGATACTCGTCCAGCTGAGGGGAATTCTCGAAAAGTGGGAAATCCAGTCTGGTGACCTTGGCCGAATCCCCGAGGACGATGCCATGTATGACAGTGATATGGAGGTGGCCACGCAGCGTCTGAAACGCAAAAATCCCGAGGCTTTCCGGCAGTACCAAAAGAACATTGAGGTCATGAAGAAATGGAAATCAGAAGGAAAGTAACCCGCCCTTCAACCCTTAGCTTTGCGAGAGATAGCGACTCACGCCGAATCTGAGGCCTTATTTCCCGAATCTCATCCGATTCGACAGCTCCTCGCTCCAGCCCACGGAAACCTGTGGACTTGCCATAGTGCAATAATGCCGAGCTCATAATAACAGGTCAGCCTGACCCTTTGTCATGAGCGATTCATTGCACATCACACAAGCCTTTGGCGGAGCGAGAAATGAGATCTTGGAAAAAATTGGGGATGGCTCTCGTATTAGGTACAGTTTGGCTACCCGCAAGCCGTGGGGCTGATATCGTTGACACCGCGGTTTCAGCTGGTCAGTTCAAGACTCTGGTTGCGGCCGTACAGGCAGCCGAGCTGGTCGACGTTTTGAAGGGCGATGGCCCTTTCACGGTTCTTGCACCAAGTGACGAAGCATTCGCTAAACTACCGGAGGGCACGGTAGCGGAACTGATCAAGCCAGAAAATCGTGAACAGCTTACTTCCATTCTGACTTTCCACGTTATTCCTGGGAAAGTTTTGGCCAAAGATGCCCTGGCCGCTGGCGGCGGTGTATCGGTGAATGGTCAGCGAGTCGATTGCGAACTGGATGGTGGACAAATCATGCTTGACGGGGCCAAGCTAGTCACTGCCGATATCGAATGCGATAACGGAGTCATCCACATCATCGATCAAGTGATCATGCCCGCGGATGCAACGATTCCAGAGGTTGCGAAAACAGCCGGCACCTTTAACACACTTCTCGCTGCCGCCGCAGCTGCCGGTCTCGTAGATACACTCAGTGGAGATGGTCCTCTAACGGTATTTGCTCCTACCGATGAGGCGTTTGCCAAATTGCCCGAAGGCACTGTCGAAACGCTACTGAAGCCGGAAAATAAGGCGAAACTAGTTGAGGTCCTGACCTACCACGTAGTTCCTGGACGAATTTACGCAGCGGATGCTCTCAGCGCCGGCGCCGCGAAAACAGTGCAAGGGCAAGCCGTAAAAATTCAAGCTGACAGCAATGGGCCTACCATCAATTCTGCCAACCTGCTCGTTACTAACATTGATGCATCTAACGGTGTTGTTCACGTTATTGATGAAGTACTGCTGCCCACCGACAAGAAAGTTAGCTGCAGGCAAATGATTGACCGTGCGATTGCTCGTGGGGTTCCGATGTACAACTCTGGCCACCACGGAGCCTGTGCGGATCTTTACGAACAAACTTTAGTATCCGTCATGGAGATGACGGATAATCCGTCACTGCGTGCCAGCATGCATTCAGCGATCACGAAAGCTCGTCATCAGAGATTCGCTTCGAGAAGAGCGTGGACACTCCGGCATTGCATGGACCAAATGGCTGTAATGCTACCCTGATTTTTATTAAAACCGCTGACTCATTCGCGATGGAATTTGGTTATGTCGTGCTACGGTTAGCGGTAAGGCTGACGAGGCCGAGATCGTGCTGCAGATGAGTTGATCTTCATTTTGGTAGATGGTGACGATCGTAGTTCATCTTCGCAGTGTTTTCTCAAACCCCGGATTCTGTTGAATGGGATTCGGGGTTTTTTTATGCACCTCGGTTGCACAAAAACTCAAATGCCTTCGGTGCAGATCGGGCCGATCCGTTAAACTTTCTTAAGCTCCGATGATTAGATCGCATCGAAGCATCCTTTTACGCTCGATCAAGCCGATCCAGCCAGTCAACCGAAAGCCATGAGTTATGAGTTCGAACAGCCGCCTTGTGACAGAAGCCATCAAACGAACCACGATGATCGGTCTTTCCGCTCTTGTCTTTCTGCTTGCTCAGAACAGGCTCGCTAACGCGGAACGGCCTAATATCCTGATTGCGATTGCAGACGACCAGTCATTCCCGTACGCGTCCGCGTACGGCACAAAAGGTATCTACACTCCCGCATTTGACTCCGTCGCCAAACAAGGCATTCTGTTCCACTCTGCTTTCACCCCCGCACCAGGTTGCAGCCCCATGAGAGCGGCATTTCTAACCGGCCGTGAAATCTGGCAAATCGGTGCAGCAGGGACACATGCCAGCGACTTTCCTCGGGACCTTCCTGTCTTCACGGAGCAGCTTGAGCATGCAGGTTACTTCGTTGGGATGACCGGGAAAGGCTGGGGGCCTGGCAGACATACCGATTGGCCGCACAACCCCGCCGGCAAAACCTATAGTCGCGCGAAAATGAAATCACCCAGTGGAATTTCATCCACGGACTATGCAACAAATTTTCAACAGTTCCTGGAGGAGCGTGAGGATGATCAGCCGTTCTGCTTCTGGTTTGGATGTCACGAACCACACAGGACTTATCAACGTGGAATCGGAGTCGATGAAGGCATCGAATTGAGCGAGGTTCATCTGCCTGATTTTTTACCAGATTCATCCGAGGTCAGATCAGACATCGCCGATTTTATTTTTGAAGTTCAATGGTTTGACAAACATTTGGCACGAATGCTTAATCACCTTGAATCTATCGGAGAACTGGAAAACACGTTGGTCATTGTCACCAGCGACAACGGCATGCCATTCCCTCGCGCGAAGGCAAATCTTTACGAATATGGAATTCACATGCCTTTGGCAATGTCTTGGCCTAAAGCTTGGCCCGGAGGACAAAAACACCATCATTTGGTCAGCCTCATTGACGTCACTCGCACGATTTTCGATGCAGCTCAAGTTACACCGAAAGAAGAGAAACAACTTTCAGGCCAAAGCTTATTACCCGCGCTCCGGCAGAAAGGGGAAAGCTTGGAATCTCCGCGCAAAGCAGTGTTTAGCGGTCGCGAAAGGCATTCCTCTTCAAGGTTTCATTCCGTCGGCTACCCCAGTCGATGTATTCGAACGCACAAATATCTGTACATCCACAACTTTGCCTCGGAAAGATGGCCGGCTGGCGCACCGCGGAAGTATTCCAATGCGAAATTCAATGAGTCGAATCAACTGATCTCTGGCGCGCTCGGCCCAAAAGATGGTGGCTACCATGACATCGATAATGGCCCTACCCTGCAATGGATGATTGCCAATCAGATGAAACCCGATGTTGCGACATTGTTCGCCGCCGCAATTGGACTCAGACCTACCGAAGAACTTTATGATATCCGTACTGACCCATCGTGCCTGAACAACCTCGCTACGGACCCAGGACACCAAGCACTTCGCCAAGAACTCTGGGAGCAGCTAAAAACCTATCTAGTCAGCACCGGTGATCTTCGAGTCACAGCACCTGAGTCAGCGAATCTTTGGGAAATGTATCCTCGCTACAGTTCGCTCCGTTGGTTTCCGGAACCCGAGTGGTGGTCCAAGCAAGATAAACACGTCCCCGTTCAGCCTTGGCTCGAACAAAGGAGACCAAGATAGAGTGAGAGATTTGGGTCCCAAAGTGAATCAGGTTAGTCCTTCAAGGCACTATTGCCGCTGACGCGAGACTCACACTCATTCTTTGGTAATACAGTATCGAACCTTCACTGAGATTCTCGCACGGCTTTACCTTGCGCACGAAACTGACGCAGGTTCTCGAGGAGATCAGATCTTGATTCATAGGTCAAATGCTGGACCTCTCGAAACTGTTGCAGACGACTCAGAAGAGTAGAATCTTGTTCCTCCAACGAATCAATCGACTCATCTAAAAATATTTGAACCGCTGCAGCATAGTAGGATTGATCATCAAGTCGTTAAAACGACAGTAAGAAATGACGTGATCACCATAACAAGTACCAATGTTATGATGACAGATAAACCATGAAATACTTTGGACCATTCTTGGGTTGCATGGACGATAAAGAGAGTACCCACCACGAGCGTGAAGATCAGAACAAGAGCGATCATTCCGCCAAAGAATGCGAGCATATTCGATTCCTTCTACAAACTGAATGAACCTAGTCAGATTGACCATTGATGCAGTAAAGATGGTCGATGGTTCGCAAAAACAAATCGCCGTCAGATAGAGCGGGGCTTGCCCAAGACATCTGATCTAGAGGATTGACGGCAAGAGTCTCAAGCTCATTCTCGGGCGTAAAGACATGTGTGTTACCACTTGCATCCAGAGCATAAACACGCTGCCCATCCGACCAAGGTGAAGACCAAAATGATTTTGCTCCTCGAACTCTCGACTCAAAAACTTTCTCACCGTTACCGGCTCTGACGCAAGTGACAATACCCGCTCGCCTCTGAAAGAAGTAAAGGTAACCTTGTCAGTGCACGGGTGACGCCATCTGGATCCCAGAATCATCCATTCGCCAGCGCACATTTGGCCCCGACATCATCCCGTCAGCAAGACTCAAATCACCTTGACCGCCGGGAGAGATGCAATAGAGTCTCCCACCTCCGTCATCGGATCCGCCTCGATTGCGGAATTCATTTCCTACAAAAAGCTGATCTCCCACCGCAATCGGAGTTGCCGAACTTCTGCCTTTATCCATATCGATGGACCATAAAAGCTCACCACTATCGATGTCGTAAGCCCGATAAACCATACCTCCGAGAATCAACTCCGTTCGGAGTGAATTCTGCCAAATAAAGGGACTGCTGTACTGGCTCTTCTCGTCTCGTTTGACTTTCCATCTCTCAGCACCCGTCCTGGCATGAAGACATACCGCAAAAGACTGCTTTTCATTATCGATCTGCAGAAAAAGGCTTTTTTGATGCAATGCCACTGAACTGGAAGTTCCCCAACCAGCACGCATAGGAAAAACACCAAGATCCTTCTGCCACAGAACGTCACCGTCCATACTCAAGCAATAGAGGCCATTCATCCCAAAGTAAGCATAAATTCGCTCTCCGTCGGTAGCTGGAGTCTCGGTTGCATAGGTATTGGTTGTGTGCCTTGGTAGCGGCGGTTTCCCCGTCTTCACCGCCCGACTCCAAATCTTTCGACCCGTGCCTCGATCTAAACAATTCACACGATACTCATAGATGACATTCACAAGGTCATCGCGATCTCTCCCGTATCCTCCGTTGTACCTCTCGGGTTTTGTGGCTCTGGCCTGACTTTGATCCACAGGGATTGCCTCGGTGTAAATCACCTGACTGGCCCAAACAATGGGCTGTGACCAACCCTCCCCGGTAGTCTTGACTTTCCACCGCACACCTGAGGATTGTCCATCTATGTCCTGCCACTCAACGGGCAATGCTTTGATCGAATTCCCGTTTTGCACCGCGCCACGAAACTGCGGGTAGTTCTCAGCTACCGTTTGCGAGACGGTGCTATAGCTGAGGAAAAACGTGAAGGCAGAAAGAGCCAAAAATCGGCATAAATACATCAATAACCTAGTCATTGAATCTGTTTGACCTTTCGCAGGATAAGCATCAGTTGATTGCCTATTGGAGGGATCAGGAGTATGCGAACAAAAAAACCCCTTTGCAACCGGCGCTGCAAAGGGGTCTTCGTAACTCTCGACCGATTACATTTCAATCTCATAACCTTTTCGGCTCTCTCGACCCAAGAAAGTGTTGGCTTCTGCATCACCAATCACTTTGCGTTCATTAGGATCCCAATTTAGCTCGCGTCCTAATCGGATTGCAATGTTGGCAAGATGACAGGTTTCCAACATCCTGTTATGTGACCAAACATCTGAAATGGGCTGTGATCGTGATTTCATCGAAGCGATTAGGTTTGCGGTATGATTCTCGCTGACTGGTCCACCATAGACATTTTCAATCGCTCCATCCGGAAGCGGATTCTGAGCCAGATCTTCAACTGGCTTTCCAACAATCTTGCCCCGATTGACAAAGAATCTACCTTTTGTGCCTTCGAAAAGAATTCCGTTGTCACCCTCACTGGTGATGACCAGCGGAATATTCCCAGGCATGTCCACTTGGATCTCGAACTTTGTTGGCGAATTATATTGATCGGTGACCAACGGATTACCGCCTTTGTATTCGACAGGTAATGAGTAACTCACGGGAGTGATCTTACTCGGACCCGTCTTATCCGCTCCCAAAGCCCAAGTGGCGATATCGACGTGATGGGCGCCCCAGTCGTTCATCTGACCGCCCGAATACTCGTACCAATTACGCCATGCATAGTGGCAGTTGGTGTAAAGCGGTACGCCACCTCCATAACCGGTACGCATTTCGGGAAGTGCTCGGTAGGGAACTTTGGGTGCAGGACCTAACCATTGATCCCAGTCCAAGCCTTCTGGCACATCCACCACAGGAAGAACAGGTGATGCAGTTGCACCACCAATCCCACAAGTCACCTTTTTGACCTTGCCGATACGGCCATCTCGAATCAGCGCGATGGCTTGCAGGAATCTTTGACTATTCTCCGTTCTTTGCATCGTGCCTACTTGGCAAATCTGCCCGGTTTTCTTGATTACCTCTTCAATCAGCTTGCCTTCTTCGATGGTCAGGGTCAAAGGCTTTTCACAATAGACATCTTTGCCTGAAAGCATCGCTTCGACAGCGACTTTGGTGTGCCAGTGATCTGGGGTCGCGATCATTACGGCATCAATGTCATCTCGATCAATGATTTTCCGGTAATCCGAATAGCCCTCAGCCGTTTTACCTGTTCGATCTTTCAGGCGATTGAGATTGTGGCTCAAGACATTCGCATCCACATCGGCAAAAGCGGCGAAGTCAGCAAACTTGATCGATTTATTCGTGATTGTCCAACCCTGATTACGCAGGCCAATCGTTGCGAAAACAGGACGTTCATTAGGAGATTGCTGAGCTTCAGAGGTTGTTTGCGTTGCAGCGAAGAATCCAACTCCCGCAACAGCAGAAGATTGTTTCAAGAATCGGCGTCGATTGAGCTTGTGTGACATTTCAATCCTGTAAGTAGGGTATTCGAATTCAGTTGAATGGAGATTTTGATTTTTTAGTTCTCTGCTCGATCCAAGTCAGTGAGCAAACAACGATTCTATGATACTCCATCCGCTACTTTCCAAGGTCCTGAAAACGCTCATAGTTTTGGTTTAATGGATGAGAATTTGGGTTACCGTGAATCATGGTGGATGTCCACTCTGCGAGACGCAGCCCCAAGCGTCGACAGGCTTGCTGAGCGCGATCGTCGCCCGGTGGGCCAGCAGCGATAGCTCCGTAGTGTGCCGAGAAGCGTTCACCGGTGTAGTCAGTTAGCCCGAATACCAAGAAGCCGTAATTGATCAGGATGGACAGCAGGGACATGCAGGTCCACTCCTGACCTCCTCCCCAAGCTCCTGCGGACGAAAAAACACACCCAATCTTTCCATCACGCATCCCCCAATTCTCGATCGGCTGTTCATCCCACCATTGTTTCATTTGCCAACTAACGCAGCCGTAGTGGGTTGGCGAACCTAAAGCCATTCCCTCACACCAAGCCAGATCCTTATGGTTAGCTTCCTCGATACTGCACAACCTCACCTCAGCACCGGTCAATTGACCAGCCCCCTCCGCGATGAATTCTGCCATCTGCTTGGTATTTTCAGTACTTGAGTGATACAGAACGAGAATTTTTGTCATTGCCAG
>JAYYHM010000589.1:0-2995 GCA_036148415.1 Planctomycetota bacterium | reverse complement strand
CCAACGGGTCTATCTGCGGCCAGATCAACAAATTACGGACGAATACACTCGGGTTATCTCTGAGCAAGAATCCAGCGAAGAAAACTTACATGCACTGAATCATCTACCAGCGGCCACCCGTGACCACCAATCCATAACACTGCGTGCCAACGTCGGTTTGATCAGCGATTTACAATCTGCCAAAAAATTCAGAGCTGAGGGCATTGGGCTCTATCGCACGGAATTTCCTTTCATGGTGCGGAGTGAATTTCCAAATCGGGATGAACAGTATTCACTCTACCGTCGGGTTCTCGAGACCTTTCCGGATCACCCGGTGACGTTTCGAACACTCGATATCGGTGGTGATAAGTCGCTCCCCTATTTTTCTAGCCCCAAAGAAGAGAATCCTTTTTTGGGTTGGAGGTCGATCCGTGTCTCTTTGGATTACCCGGAAATTTTCCAGACCCAAATTGAAGCGATTCTTATGGCTTCATCAGTTGGGAACGCGAGACTGATGTTTCCCATGATCATCAGCGTGGAAGAGTTCCATCGCTGCCTTGCGATCGTGGAGCAAGCAAAACGCAGGCTGGCCGAGTCAGAAATCGAGTATGGTGATGTTCCCATTGGAGTGATGATCGAAACCCCGGCCACGGTGGCCATCGCCAAGTATCTGGGCAGAAACGCTGATTTCTTCTCCATCGGTACCAACGATTTGGTTCAATACATGGTTGGGGCGGACCGGGGAAACTCGCGCGTGAGTGAGCAATACCAACCGCTGCATCCCGGCGTTCTAGGTGCTATCGACACGATGGTTGAGGTTGCATCTGCGACGGATTGTTCTCTGTCTATGTGTGGTGAGATGGTGAATGATTTCCGGATCCTGGCCATGCTGACTGGAATGGGGGTGAGGGAATTTTCCGTTTCGGCACCTCTCATACCTGCTCTGAAAAGGGATCTAAAAGGTCATGAGCTCAAAAGATTGAAGGGACTGGCGCACGAGGCACTTCAGCTAGCTAGCGAAGAGGAAGTTAGAGGCCTGCTGAAGGATTTCTTTGATGATTAGCGTCAGTGCGTTCGTTCATCGCTTGAATGACACTTAGGCTGTTTTTTCATCAATAGAGCGAAGGCGGTAACCGCAAAACCAAAGCTGAGGATTGTCCACCATAACTGGTAGCCAACGGATTCATCGGAGCGGGTGAAGATTAAGTCAGTGATCCCCAATGGACTCTCCCTCACCCTTGGTATGCAAACCGACATCGCATTATTCGAGAAGTGAAATAAGATACCAGGAAGGACACTCCCTGTTCTGAATGCGATGATCCCAAGAAGGAATCCCATAAAGGTTGCACAAATGGATTGTTGCAGTACGCCATGGGATGAGCCAAAGAGAATCGCGGTCACAATGATTGCTCCCCAGTGTCTCCCATTCTTTTCCAATCCACCAAAGATAAGTCCCCGAAAGGCCAGCTCTTCACAGATTGCGGGTGTCACGGCTATCAACGTGATCACAATCCACAGGGGTAGTTCAGCCATCTGTTTTACAACAGGTTGCAGTGCTTCCATCGCCTGATCCGTCATCGGGTAAACTGTGTTGACCGTGTCGGCCAAAAGGAGATAGGTAGGATGAAAGAGGATCCCCAGTGCAAAAGCGATGTACAGATTGGGAAATGATACAGCATTTAATCGCAGCGCACGCAACGGCTTTAAAGAACACAATCCAGCGAACGCTAAGGTCGGTATCAGTACCATCGCGATCTGAGGAACGAGAATCAGTCGTGCAAACCCTGAACTGTCCTGGGGTATCCCACCCCCTGAGAGTCGTGCGAGGAACAGCAACACTAAGATGATAGCGCCACAGAAATAGGATGCAGCCGTTGATGGCATTGCCTCACGCTGACGCCAAGAAGCAATCACCCATCTTTTGAGATCAAACGGTTCATGCGATCCGAATAAAACCGACTCGTCTTCGAATTGACGCATTGCCCATCGGAGCGCTAGGCCTAAACATAAAAAGGTCACGCCGAATACTGCCGGTGCATGCAATGCTGCGATCAAATAGTCGCCTTCTATTAACGTCCTCGACAGAAGAAACATACCAGTTACCGGTATGATGCTCGTCCCCACCGCGAGTTCGATGCCCGGAAGCATAGGAATCATCACCAAAGGTAAACTGATCATCAGCAGGGGCATGAGGTAATACTGGCCTTCTTTGCTGCTTTTAGCCAAGGCAGCGGCGGCGAGGGCAACTGCGCTAAATAGCAGCGATAGGGGTAATAAGGCCACAAATAACCATGACAGAGATAGGAGTGGCGGTGAACTAAAAACACCTCCACCATCGGCCGATAGCTGTTCAAGGAAAAGTGTACTGGTTAGCAGCATACTGCCAAGGTTTAGTAATGCTGTCGTTATACTTGCCGTAGCCACTGCCCCAAGCTTTCCCCACACGATTTCGGCACGAGAGGCAGGGCTACAGAGTAGAGTCTCCAACGTCCCACGCTCTTTTTCACCGGCAACGAGATCAATCGCGGGGTAGAAAGCACCCGTGAGAGCCCAAACCAGCATAATGAACGGCAGCATCTTGCTCCAAAACGCAGCCGATTTACTTTCCTGCGGTGCGATGTCCACCTCATCCAATCGGAACGGGTGAAGGATGGTCTCTTCCACGCCAGTGGCAGCAAGTTCGCTACGGATCCACAGGGTCTGCCATCGATCTAAACGCGAAAGCATTCGCTCTCTCGCTACACGCGATTCGTCCGAGGAGACATCGTAATAAAGCCTGATTTTCGCGACATCTTGGCTGACGCGAGCCGAATGATCTAGGAATTCGGGCGGAATTACAAGAACCGCATCAAAACGGCCTTCCTCGATCCAACGACTGGTCTCATCCTTCACGCTGGACCCGAGTTTGACTGTGCCCCAGTCGTAGTAGACCAAATCGATTTTTCCATCGTCTTCGAGGTCTGCCACAAATCCATCGCCGTCGAAAAGCGGGACGGGTACATCGAGATGGTCCTTT
>JAYYHM010000588.1:0-5355 GCA_036148415.1 Planctomycetota bacterium | reverse complement strand
GTCGGCGATGGGTGTGAGTCTCCGATCAGCATTATCTTGTCTTAATAGGAGTCTATATTCAGCGCGGCTAGTAAACATACGATAGGGTTCGTCTGTTCCAGCTGTCACCAGATCATCAAGTAAAACTCCGATATATGCTTGGTCGCGTGTCGGAACCCAGGGATCGAGGTCGTTTGCTTTGCGGGCGGCATTAAGTCCTGCGATAAGTCCTTGGCCTGCGGCTTCCTCATAGCCTGTTGTTCCGTTGATCTGTCCGGCAAAGAACAATCCGTGAATCGATTTGGATTCAAGATGTGACCAGAGTTGAGTGGGTGGGCAAAAATCATATTCCACCGCATATCCATAACGCATAATGCTTGCGTTTTCGAGCCCAGGAATCAGTCGAAACATTTTATCCTGCACGTCACGTGGGAGGCTCGTCGAGATCCCGTTCACATACACTTCCTGTGTTTGATGCCCTTCGGGTTCGAGAAAAAGTTGATGTCCGTCTTTTTCAGCAAAACGAACAACTTTGTCTTCAATGCTGGGACAATAACGAGGCCCTCGTGAATTGATTTGTCCGCTGTACATCGGAGCGCGATCAAGGTTCGCTCGAATCAGCTCGTGGACTTGAGTATTGGTGTAGGTGATATGGCACGGTAGCTGTTCAAGAGAAAGCTCTCCTGTTAGGTAGGAGAACGGCTGAGGCCGATCATCTCCGGGTTGCTCCTCGACGGATTGATAATCAATGGTTTTTGCATTGAGTCGAGGTGGCGTACCGGTCTTAAAACGGTCAATCTCTATCCCCAGCCTCCGCAACGCTCCGCTGATTCCTGCTGTAGTGCCCTCCCCTGCTCTTCCTCCCGCAGTTTTAGCTTCACCGGTATGCATGATTGCTTGAAGAAATGTCCCCGTCGTCAGGACAACATTGTCTGCACGATACTCTGCACCACCCCTGACACGTACCCCTACAATCCTGCAATCAGCTCCGTTTTCGATCACCGTAAGGTCTTCTACGGTCTCTTGCCGAAGGTCGAGGTGATCTTGGGATTCAATCTGATATTTCACATAATTCTGATAAGCCTTCTTGTCAGCCTGCGCCCTAGGGCTGTGCATGGCTGGACCCTTCCGGCGATTCAGCAAACGAAACTGAATACCTGTTGCATCAATCGCTTGACCCATTAACCCACCCAGGGCATCGACTTCTCGAACGATCTGTCCTTTCGCAACTCCCCCGATTGCAGGATTGCAGGACATCTGACCAACCGTGTCGAGATTGTTGGTCAAAAGAGCTGTTTTGGCTCCAAGTCGAGAAGCCGCTGCTGCGGCTTCGGTTCCAGCGTGACCAGCTCCAATCACAATCACGTCGTAGTGGTAAATATTGTCAGTCATTGGAGTGCGGGCAGTGTAGAGTTGAGGGTAAAGCGAATTAAGAGGTTTGCGGTAAGTAATCAGATCTGTTTCGTGCGGAATTGGCTAGGAATGCCAGATTCTTTAACGTCAGAACCGACAAAAACCGAAGGCGATGATGTGGAGCTCGGTTCAAAACGAGTATTTGACGTAATAACTTCTAGTCTGGCAGACCGATGCAGGGAAGAAAGTATGCGGTGAAAACCGCTTTGATCACCGTAGCAATAACGGTCCTGATGATTCAGGCTGCCGCCGCCATCGAAGTGGGTAATGGTCAGTTAAGGGCTGATTTTACGACTCCTGGGAAAGCTTCTACGACTGTTGCATCAGAGTCATCCGCGACCGGCTCGAATCTACCAGAGTATATTCTCGCTGTGCCCTCTTTTTCGATCCCTTTTAGCGTCGATCGTCAAGATACTGACTCCACCGAAGTTAGATTGTACGTTTCGCCACCGAATTTTGACGGCTGGAGTCTGTACGGATCAAAACCGTTGGAGTCCGAAAACAGGAAATTTACCTACGATGCAGGAGCAGATGGAGTCTACCTCTTTGCTACTCGGACAGTAAACCAAGTTGGTAAAGAATATCCCTCCACTCCTCTTTCAACCCAGATCCGTGTGAGGGTAGATACCCAGCTCCCGCGTCTCACCTTGGAGATCCATCCTCATGTCGATGGTAAGATTTCGCTAGATTTTGCGGCACAAGATGCGAGTGAAATCCATCAAGCCAGTTTCCGCTATGCGACGGATTCTAATCCTGAATGGGTAGAGATTGCATCCTCATTCGAGTCAAAGACAGGTACCCTCGCGTTTAAACCTGATCAGAAATCCTTTTGGAAGTATTTGCTTGTCGAGTTTTCTGCTACGGATGCTGCGGGCAATACCGCGCGAGTGATCCGACAGATCAAGCGGCCAAGGTTGGCTTCTGAGCAGCATACTCAGATTGCTTCGGCGAAAAAGTCTGAGAGAGTCAGTAGACCCGTTGAAGGTGTTCTCGCTGGCTTTCGTGAAGGTAATTCCCGTGAGGAATCGAATTCGTCACTCAGAGAATCGAATCAAGAAAGCTCAGGTAGTGCTGCTCCTGTTCAAGCATCGGGTATGATTTCTTTGCCTACTGAACGGAGTGAACTCTACCGATCCGATACGAGCCATCAGGCTGATTTAGTTCGCATCGCACAGTTGGGAGGCACGCCTCAAAGACGTATTTCTTTATTCGAAAAGCTCTTTGGAATGTCACCCCCACTCAGTCCGAATGGCCCCCCTCGCGCGCAGTATTACCCAGAGACATTTTCGCAAGGGATGTCTTCTACACTCGCAGCAGTTCCATCACGCTTGGTTGGGAATCCGCAGGAGCTTTTACCCCCACCAGCTTCTCCGGCACAAATTGGTGAGGGATTCGGTATGAACAACGCCGTGCAGCCGTTACGCCAATCGCAAAGTGCTGCGGTTCAAAGTGAAGGGAATGGGACAGAAACGAGTCAAACGGATTCTCTGCCCGAAACGCTCTCTTCACCTTTGAATCTGAAAGACAGTGAAAAAACTGCTAATGCATCGATGGTTAATCGGAATGCACAAACCCCCGCGCAAGCGATGAGGCCGATTGAAGAAACCTCGCAGGTCGTTCCCCTTTTGAAAGAGAAAGAATCAAAATCGGATAAGACGGACGAAGTGGAAACCGAGAAACCACCTCGCTACCAATCCAATCGGAACGAATTAAGTGATTCGCTTGCGTTAGATCCTGAATCTGCCGTGATTTTGGAACGAGTTCCTCTTCGATTTAGCAAAGGGAAACGGTTTAGCCTCGATTACGAGCTGGAGGCTGTGGGACTTCAGGGCGCTGAATCGATTGAATTATATGGAACCACTGACAATGGCAAGACGTGGCAGTTGTGGGGCAGCGATCCGGATCAGCAAAGCCCTTTTGATATAGAGACACAGGACGTCGGTGTATTTGGTTTTCGCATCTGCGTGGTTGGCCGCAATGGACTCGCTAGTCCACGTCCATTAACCGGCGAGGCTCCCGATATTTTTGTCGTCGTCGATGTAGATGATCCTCAGGTCCGAATTACTGGGGCAAAGTATGGCGAAGGTAGCAGGGTTGGGTCTCTTGTTATCAGCTATGAGTGTGTCGATAGGAATTTGCCATTGCGACCCATCACCCTTGCGTTCAGCGACTCCTTGGAGGGGCCTTGGACCACGATTGTCGCTGGGTTGCGAAATGAAGGGCAATATATTTGGGCCGCTGACCCGAGCTTGCCCCGCCAGCTCTATCTGAGAATAGATGCTGTTGATGAAGCGGGAAATCGTGGGGTTTATCTCCTTGACCAACCAATTGACACACAGGGTCTGGCTCCACGCGCAAAGATTCGTGGCTTTCAACCGCTATCTCAAGGCCCTATCCAAGCTGGAAAAACCGAAGCGACGGCAAAAAAAAATAAGAGCCAGTACTAATGGAGCTTCCTGCCCTCGTCTTTGAGCGATCCGATGACCGGATCCTTGTTATTCATCCGGTCATCAACGCTTGGGAGTCTGTATCTTTGGCAGCCCGCTCGCTTCGATCGTTGGTGCTTGTTAAGTTAAGGAAATGCCCATCCTCCATGCCTTCGACTTTCTTGCAACCTCAGACGCTCACTATCCAGACGTTATCGCTGTGGTGGGTGGTGATGCAGCTCTGCGTTCTTGGGTGATGCAAAAACTGACTGCTTCGGGCGACTTGATGCAAGTTGGCGGCGAGTCGTTGCAGTGGTCTGACTTGAAAGATGACTTATCGACAGCATCTCTCTTTGATTTCGATGGTGGCAAGAAAACTGTAGTGATCCGAGACACGGATGCATTTTTTAATACAAAACGCGTCGATGAGGAGTCTCACCAAAATAGCAGTTCTAAGAAGGATAATCGGGCCGAATTGGAAACCTATATTTCCAACCCAGCGTCAGCAACCAGATTAATCCTAGAATTCGAATCATTGGCCTCGAATACACGAATTTATAAAGGGATTGATAAGCATCAGTTGTTGATTGTTTGCCATGGCACGGTTGATAAGAAACGTGGAATTACTTTTTCGGACCGGCAAAAATTTATCACCGGCTTTTTAGCTGGAAGGCATCGAGCCAAGGTGACCCCTGGAGCCGCGGATGCATTAGTGGATCTGCTTGGCGAAGAGTTAGGGATGCTAGATTCCGAAATTGCCAAACTTGCGCTCTATTTAAAACCTGACGGGATCATTGATGAAAGCTTGGTTCGCGAGATCGTGACCGGCTGGCAAGGCAAAACGGTTTGGGAAATAAATGATGCCATCGCTGCCGGAAATGCCTCTGATGCACTCAAGCATCTCGATAAATTGATGAGTGGTGGGCAGCCCCCGATAGCATTGCTGCCACAGATAGCATGGTCGCTGAGACGTTTAGGAATGGCCTCCGCAGTTATTCACCATCAAGAACGACTTAGCAATAAAATACGTGAGGAAGATGCGTTAGCTTCGTCGGGTTTTCGGCCTCATGAAACGCAGCGAGCGAAGACGCATCTGCGAGGTCTTAGGAGAGATCGTGCGAGTCAACTTTTGAAATGGTTGCTAGATGCTGATTTGCGTCTCAAGGGAACACACAGCAAGCCTTGGTTTGATCGCTTTCTTCTCGAGCATTTCATCATCAAGCTTTCAAATACTTCAGCTAAAAAGAAACCCGGGAAGTAGATTTATCTTTACGACAATGGTTCATGGTAAAGGCCATACCTTCCATCTGCAGAAGCAAAGTGGAACCCCTATTTTCGATAGTCGGTGCTAAGTTGTGGAATTCCGGTTCAAGGTGACTCCTACATGCGATTACTTGTTCCCTTGGTTAATGCCATAAATGCGCTTTCCAGATCTAATTCTTCCTCGCTAAACTTTTTGAGACCAATATCATTCTGAATCAATAGTTTGGGTAAATCACTGTAATCGTCCACGTCAGATTTCATAACCACTCGAATC
>JAYYHM010000587.1:0-7708 GCA_036148415.1 Planctomycetota bacterium | reverse complement strand
CATTCATACAGGAAGTGAACCGGCTTGATAAAAGGATTTTGGATTGGGATGGTTTTCCGAGTGAGATGCCTACCAAGGATAAGACCTATATTGTTGTCGACACATTTGCGAGGTGGAGAATTGATCAGCCTGAGCAATTTTTTCTTCGTTTGCGAGATGAAAGAAGTGCCCAGTCCCGATTGAATGATATCCTCGGTAGTGAAACCCGTAATGCGATCGCAAAGCACGAATTGATCGAGGTCATTCGAACCACCAAGAATCGTGAACCCGCGCAAGACACCATCATTCCCGATGCGGAGACGCAAACCGATTCTCTAGGAACGATAGGAGTGCTTTACAGCATCAATAAAGGTAAAGCCAAAATTGAAGAGGAGATATTTCAAGAAGCTTCGGCGAAGTTGGCTGATTTTGGAATTGAATTACTGGACGTTCGTTTTAAGCGAATTAATTACAACGAAAGTGTTCAAAAACGAATCTATGACCGGATGATCAGTGAGCGTCAGCAGATAGCGGAAAGATTCCGCAGTGAAGGTGCGGGTGAGGCAGCCAAAATATTGGGGCGTAAAGAGAAGGATCTCCTTGAAATTGAGTCCGAAGCTTACAAACGTGTTCAGGAAATTCGTGGTGAAGCGGACGCTTCAGCTACTGAAATTTATGCTTCCGCATATAACCAAAGCGATGATTCAGTGGCTTTCTATCAATTCATTAAAACCATGGAAACCTATAAAGAAATGCTGGATAGGGACAGCACGATGGTGTTCACCACGCAGAGCGATATTTTCATGTTTTTGAAGCGAATCGAAACGAAATAGCGGATAATGCCGTGAATTGGGCATGGGCTTCGCTACGTATGGCGACGCCCAGGACGGCCTGTAGCCCGATTATTCCGAACGTTTGATATTTGTTTTCCTAAAAAATCAAATGTTTAGCTCATCTCTGCCGATATTATTTTCATGAGGAACTCGACTGCCACGGGTTCCGGTCTGCGCCTTGATGTTTTGAGGGCACACACGCCTTGATGACGCAGCCGAGCTTCTGATATCGTTCGGACCCAATACCCTATGCTCATGGTGGATAACCGCGATAACGGTTCAGCGTTGATGAGCTTGCTCTTGCTAAGCGCGCTGGGCCTTCTCATTAGCGGATGCTCTCGACCTTGGTATCGTCAGCAAGCTGATCATGATGCCTACGCTATGATCAAGGAAAAAGGCGGTTTTCTTGATCATGGATCCATCTATCCCGATCCTCAGTCCCGCTTAATGGACCCTTTTTCAATTGATGAACCCCCGATGCCACCGGATGACCCAATCTCTAACCGTCTGATGCGGGAGGTAGATGGGAAGAAGGGAAGTGATGACTGGGATCAATATGGCACGCTGGAGACGGTGGAGCCTGCTGGCTGGGATGATGCGTTACCTCGTAATCCTAGGGGTAATGTGGAGCTGGATTTAAAGGGTGCAATAAAGCTTGGCAGGTTGAATTCTCGCGAATACCAACAACAACAGGAGACGCTCTATTTGTCAGCCCTGAATGTCTCCCGAGAGCGTTTCCAGTTTGACTATCAATGGTTCGCTGATGGGATTCTTGATCAAAGTTATCGGGGATCGGGTATTGGTGGTCGAAGCGAGACGGGGCTCGATTCTTCGATCTTCTTTCGCAAAACCCAAGCTGCGGGCGGTGAGTTCGTCGTCGGCTTGGCAAATTCTCTACTATGGGATGTTTGGGGGTCTGTCAGTGACACCTTCGGATCCACAATTGACTTTGCGCTTCGCCAACCTCTATTGCGATTTGGAGGTCGAGCCAGGGTTCTCGAGCAGTTGACCCAGAGCGAGAGGAATTTATTGGCCAATGTGAGGCAAATGCAGCAGTACCGACAAGGATTTTATGTGCGTCTGGCAACCGGTCGCAACAACGGAAGTGGACCATCTGCTGGCTCGAACGTTGGGCAATCGGGTTTAGGAGTGATTGCTGGTTTTCCAAGTGGCCGAAACGGTGCACCCTCGGCGGGAGGTTATCTTGGCTTGCTTCAGGATCAGCAGGAGATTAGGAACCAAGAGGCAAACGTAGTCGCCCTGCGTGACAGTGCTGCTCAACTCGAAGCTGCCTTCGACGCTAATCGAATCAGTAGTCGATTACAGGTAGATCAGGCTCTCCAAGCCCTGCTTAATGCACAGAGTAGTCTTCTTGCATCTCGAGCATCATATGATAGTCGAGTGGATGCCTACAAGATTTCACTCGGTTTGCCTCCCGATTTACCCATCGATATCAAAGATCCACTTCTTGATCGTTTTATATTGATTGATAAAAGCCTCACGGATCTACAGGATGAAGTTGCCGAAGCCCTTCTGTTAATTCGAAAAGGCAGAGCGGAACCGAATACGGAAACGATGAGAGATCAGTTATTAATCGTTCAGGAATTGGATCCAAAAATTAAGGATCAACTTGATCTCGTTGCCGACAGTTTAAATCAACTCATTGAACGCATTCCTGCCAGATTAAAACAATTGGAGTTGGTTGCCGAGCAAGTGGAGGCGCTTGAAGCGGATGTGGATCCACGCGTCTATGATCAAGAGCAGTTCAACGCCCGAGTCGAATTTTTGAGACAGAGAGTTCCTCAGATCAATCGAGAGTTCACGGAGGCACGTCAGCGGAGCGAAACTTGGTTGTCGAATTTGGCTACAGTCAAACCTGCTGCTGCTCACACGGAACTCGTTAATCTTACCACTCGTCTTTCAGACCTACTGCTCGAGTTGTCCTTAGTGCACGCAGAGGTCAGACTGCAGGGGATTGCTTTGCTGCCTATTGAGATGGATCCGAAACAGGCGTTGGAAATTGCTCGTGTTCATCGATTGGATTGGATGAATGCGAGATCCAATTTGGTAGATTCATGGCGGAGGATCGAAGTGGTCGCCAACGACCTTCAGAGTGATTTGGATGTAGTCGTAACTGGTGATTTAGGCACGAGGCCAAATAACCCAGTCGCATTCGATACGGATTATTCAAAAGTTCGAATGGGACTTCAGTTGGATACCCCTACCACGAGGTTGATCGAGCGCAATCGATACCGTACGACGCTCATTAATTATCAACGCGCTCGCCGAGATTACATGCTTTTTGAAGATCGTGTGGAGCAAAGTCTTCGTAATACACTGCGGATCATAAAGCTGAGTCAGATCAATTTGGAGGTTCGTAGAGCAGCGGTGCGGGTCGCCATTGCTCAGGTGGATATTGCACGTCTGCGACTTAATCCACCTGTTCGCCCAAATCAGCCGACAAGGACTTCCCCAACTGCTGCTCGTGACTTGGTGTCCGCATTAACCGACCTGCTTAACGCACAAAACGATTTGCTAAACGTCTGGGTGAGTTACGAAGTTCTGCGAGTCTTGATTGAGTTTGAAATGGGCACGATGCAGATCAACGATCAAGGGATCTGGCTTGATCCTGAGTTGGGGGATGACCAGCTATATCATCATCTTCCAAATTCGCAGAAAGCAGAGGTGCAGCAATTCTCCGGTGAAATATCTGAGTCTTCTATTCCTCATGGCATCTCGAGACTGGAGAATGCTTTTGAAAGTCCACAACCGGTCGTGGTCGAGTTGAAAGTGCAGCGTTAATTTTGAGTGACCAAGTGGGTTTCTTGAGCGTCTGTTTAAATGGATGCATCCTCGATCTATCGCCGGTTTTTAGCCAGTTGAAAAAAGAAATGGGTCACAGATCACCCCTCTCTAGCCGTTAAATTCAGGCGGTCCATGATGAATGCGGATTCCTTGGGGGGGATGTCTGTAGCAATGATTGGCCACCTGGTTATACTGGAGGGGCTGAGAATTTAAGTGTTTTCAGTCCCGCCAACCTTGCCATCCGTACCCCCGTCGGAGATGAGACCCTGCTCTCATTTGACTATGAAGTTTTCTATGCTGCTATCACAGCAGCTCAATGGATCTTCAGCATATCGACAATTTCTCACCTACCTTGTGGGTGATACCTTCCAGCGAGTTTGAGATGCGTCATCAACGCAAGCGATCTGGGTTCCTGCAATCCACCCTCATCTTCTGTATCACGATTAGTGTAGCAGCGTTAGTTCTAATACGTTTTGTAGGGACCGACGGAGATCAGTCGCTCAGCTTTTTCGAAGAGAATCCGAGCCTCGATCTGCTGACCACATTGGCTGAGATATCCGATTTCGAACATCGGGTTGTCGAGCGAGGCGAACTGCAAAGTTCCAGTAACGTGGAAGTGCGATGTGCAGTGAAAGGACGCACTAGCAGCAGCACCATTAACATTCTTGAGATTGTGCCTGAGGGGACCTGGGTCGAAGAGGGAGATTTTCTAGTCAAGCTCGACGATGCAGCTCTGCAGAAGCAGTTGGTGCAACAACAAATTATCTGCAGCTCGAGTGAGTCAGCCGCGATCGAAGCGGAGGCTGATCTCGAATCCGCAAAGTTAGCACTCTATGAATATTCAGAGGGGACATACGTTGAGGATCTTGCGAAGCAACAGAGTGAGGTGTTCGTTGCCGAGGAGAATCTCAGGCGAGCAGAAGAGTACCTTCAGTACAGTAATCGGTTAGCCGAGCGAGGATATATTCCCGATGCACAGCTGGATGCGGATCAGTTTGCTTTGGAGAAAGCTAGAAAAGAGCTGGGTGTGGCAAAGACGAAACTTGAGGTGCTCAGCAAGTTCACTAAGGAAAAAATGCTAACACAGCTGGAAGCGAAAATTCAAACCGCTGAAGCTAAGCTCAAGTCTCGTCAGAAAACCCTCGAGCTGGAAAATAAAGAGCTCCAAGAAATTGAGGCTCAAATTGCTTTGTGTCGCATCACGGCGCCAGTTCAAGGTCAAGTTGTCTATGAGCAAAACCGCAGGAGCACTAGCACAACGATCTTGATCGAGGAAGGTGCGCCAGTCCGAGAACGCCAGGTGATCATTAATTTACCTGATCCAAGCAAGATGAAAGTCATTGCTAAAGTGCATGAGTCGAGAATCGGGTTGGTCGCTGAGGGGCAGATTGCGGAACTTAAACTTGATTCTTTACCTGACACTCCTCTCACCGGAAAGGTAGTTGAGGTGAGCGAGTACCCACTTCCGCCCGTGAGTGCTTACACAGCTCACGTGAAAGAGTACGAGGTAGCCATTCAGATTGATGATCCTCCTCGTGATTTGAGGCCAGGGATGACGGCAGAAGCAAAAATCTTAGTTGAAAAAATGAATGACGTGCTCCAGTTACCCATCGAGGCAATTCAGGAGCGTGATGGTATTTTTTACTGTGCCATTCCCAAGGCAGACGGTGGGATCGAAACACGGGAGATTCAATTGGGCAGAGGTAATGAAACCAGCTTGATTGTGGAGTCAGGTCTCGAGGCTGGAGAAACCGTCGTTCTCAATGTTGGTGATGAAGCCGTTCTTGAGCAGATGGCGTTTCCCACCATTACCGATTTGCCACCCGAAAAGTCGTGATGAAGAGACCTGCTGTTTGATGATCGAGATCAACACCGCCGGATCCGATGCGGCACAGGTTGCGTTGCGAGTGAGAGGGCTTTGCAAAGACTACCAACTTGGTGCGCAGGATGTTCGAGTACTCAAAGGAATTGATCTGGATGTTCCAAGGGGTGACTATGTCGCAATCATGGGGCCTAGCGGGTCAGGAAAAAGCACCTTTTTGAATCTACTCGGCGGTCTTGATTCACCGACTGCGGGTGAATATTTCATTGGTGACCGGAACGTATCTCAGTTAACCGATAATGAATTATCCGCAATCCGAGCCGAACGAATAGGTTTTGTTTTTCAAGCTTATAATCTTCTGCCACAGCTTGATGTAGTCGAGAACGTGGAAGTCCCGCTCGCGTACAACGGTGGAATGACCCGTAGCGATCGACAGCGTACTCAACGATTGACAGAGCTTGTGGGGCTTACAGGGCGTACAGAACATCGTCCGACGGAACTGTCGGGTGGTCAACAACAACGCGCTGGAATTGCCCGTAGTCTAATCAATCAACCCGAGTTCATACTTGCTGACGAAGCGACCGGTAATTTGGATACCGCGACGACAGCGGAGATCCTTGACCTTTTCGATGACCTCAATCAACAAGGCGTCACCATTGTGATGGTGACCCACGAGGAGGAGGTTGCTCAGCGAGCCAGACGAATTGTTCGTCTTCGTGATGGTCAAATTGAGAGTGATGATCGAATTCGAAATCCCAGTGATAAGAATCCCACTGCATCCCTACAGCCACGTCGAGGTACACCCTCGCAATTGCGATTAAGATTCAAAGACGTGCGCGTCGGCTTGAAGACGTTGCTAATGCATCCGCTTCGTTCCATGCTGACAATCCTTGGCATTTTCATCGGCGTCGCCAGTGTGATTTGGTTGTTGGCGATAAGTGAAGGAATCGCGGATAAGGCGAATTCACAAATTGAAGAACTGGGTGCCAAGAATATCATTGTCATGACCTCCAGGCCTTCTTCGGACGAGTTGGATGGCAAGAAAGTCTATTATTACGGCCTGACCGAAGAAGATTGTTGGTTGCTTGAAAAGAATATTCCTTCTGTCGATTTGGTGATTCCGTTTTATCGTAACAATGGCCGTCAATTCCGATATGCGGATCGTGTTACGGTGGGGGAGATCAACGCATGTACGCCCGAGTACCGAGACCTGTATTCCCTGAAGTTACGTCAAGGACGCTTCCTCCATCAGCGTGATATTGAAACCGCCGATAACGTATGCGTGATTGCCGAGGCGGTAGCGGATACACTTTTTAAGCACGAGGACCCGGTTGGGAAATCCATTCAAGTCGTCGACGACTTCTTTCGTGTAGTTGGTGTAGTGGAGGCCAGAGAAGAGCTGGAAAGTGTCGAGGATACCAGTCGCAGTCAAGATTTTTCGGACAATGTTTACCTGCCAATTGAAACTTACTGGCGAAGGTATGGCGAAGCTTATTCCGTCGGGAATAACGGTGGTCGCGCACTGTCTCAAATCACTTTGCGTTTGAAAAATCAAGAGGATGCAGTGGCAACGGGGCAGGCAGTGAATCAAGCTTTGTCTCGAAGCCACCTGTTCACGGATTACAAAATTGGCGTCCCTTTGAAATTGCTGGAGCAGGCCAGGAACACGCGAATGATGTTCGTAGCTATGATGGGATTGTTAGCAGGAATCTCGCTTTTGGTCGGCGGGATTGGAATTATGAATATCATGCTCGCCACTGTTACGGAGCGGACGCGAGAAATCGGGATTCGAAGAGCTCTCGGAGCTAGACGAATCGATATCACTCGACAATTTCTTATCGAAACGGTGTTGTTAAGCGTTACCGGTGGCGTCACCGGGATTTTGGCTGGATTGACCTGCGGGAAAGCTCTGGAAGGTTTCCGATGGATACTGGAACAAGGATTCCCCGAAATCATGGAATCACTTCCTGATACAGTCCAAACGATGGAACCCATTATCATTCCTTGGTCGATTCCTCTAGCTTTCTTTATCTCCTTGTTTGTGGGTGTAGTATTTGGCCTCTATCCGGCACGCAGAGCAGCAACGATGAGCCCGATTGATGCGTTGAGGCATGCTGGATAACGCTTGGCTTAATGTGTGGGGGCATTTCTAAAAAGAAGAGGAGCCCCATTCAATTCCAACGCTGATATCAACACCTGGTCGTTTGTGTATTTTTTGGTTTTGGTAGTGTACAGTGAGTCTGTGGGTTTGTATGGGGTCGCGGGAAGA
>JAYYHM010000586.1:0-4910 GCA_036148415.1 Planctomycetota bacterium | reverse complement strand
TCCCTCGGGACAACTTGAACCGCCCAGCCCAAAAGACTTTCCTAATTTCGGAAGCAATCTCATCAAAATGCGACCTGTCGATGAGCCGATGCTTCCGTTCGTCATGTTACCTCGGCCCTTACAAGAGTCCAACGTGGTTGGAAAAGGGGGTTCAGCAGGCTTCTTAGGAAAATCTTATGACCCGTACACGCTCTACCCGAGCGGTGACGATCTGGACATGAATAAGATGGACCGGATCAAAATTGATGATCTTAAACTACGCCCTGAAGTCTTCAGTGTCAGACTACAACGTCGAGCAAAATTGCGGGACTTACTCAATCAACAGATGCCGCTAATCAATAAAGCAGTGGAGTCATACGCACTTGACAACTACTACGATCAAGCTCTGTCGCTGATTGTTTCTGGTCGAGCAAGAGAAGCATTCGATCTAAAACGAGAGTCCGAAGAGACCAAGGATCTCTATGGAAGGAATACTTTTGGTCAAAGTTGCCTTCTTGCTCGACGCCTAGTGGAAGCCGGTACGCGAGTCGTCGAAGTGATTTGGCCTAAAGTAGCCAACAGTGATAATCATTCATGGGACCATCACACGGGACTGAGTAAGCGAATGAAAGATCAATCAGCACCGATGCTTGATACTGGACTGTCCGCTTTGATATCTGATCTTGATGATCGCGGAATGTTGGAAGACACATTGGTGGTTGCAGTCGGCGAATTTGGAAGAAGTCCACAGAGAGGTGTAAGCACAAGCGGTAATAATAACTCTGATGATGGTCGTGATCACTGGCCGTATTGCTACACCGCAGTCATGGCTGGTGCTGGAGCTAAACGTGGCTACGTGCATGGAAAAAGTGACAAGACTGCTTCTGCACCACTCGAAGATCCAGTTCACCCCTCAGAATTGCTGGCGACGATTTATCACAGTTTCGGCATCCATCCAGAAACTATCGTCTACAATCATTTGAACCAGCCTCGCGAGCTTGTCAAAGCAGAAGCCGTCACGCGTCTCTTGAGCTAGGCATCACTTTGACCATCATGGAGCTGAGAAGTTAGATCTACCGTGTCGCTGAGCAACAAACAAGCTTCCCTGCAATTACCCTGATCATTCAGGGTAGTTGAAATAGCCGCTTTGCATTTTTGGTAGTGATCTTGGCCAGTTCCTCGGGGGTTGTCTCCCTGACCTCAGCAAGACACTTAAGAATGTGTACGACCCGCTCGGGCTCGTTGGGGCGACGTCCTCGAAGGGGCTCCGGACTCAGATAGGGTGAATCCGTCTCGATCAGGAGTCGATCGCTCGGAATCATCTTCGCAACCTCTCGCAAAGCTGGGTTGTTTTTGAACGTTACCATCCCGGCAAAACTAATATGGAGACCCAGTTCTAGACAATGATCTGCAAGACGCAGATCGCCGGTGAAAGAATGCATGACTCCAGCAGGAATGAGGTCGTGAGCTTTCAATTGCTCCACAATCTCATCTCCACTATCTCGCATATGGACCACCATTGGTAATCCGGTTTGGTGGCAAAGGTCAATGTGCTGATCGAAAAAGACTCTCTGCATCTGTAAAGGGGTGTCATCCCAGTAGCAATCCAATCCCGTCTCACCGATAGCTCGAACACCAGGGTAAGCTGCCAGTTGTGAAACCCGATTAAAATCATCCTCTTTTGCCTCGCCGGCTGAATTAGGCTGAATGCCAACCGCTGCGTACAAGAAACCGGGATATTCTGCCGCAAGATCGCAAGCTCGAAGACTTGTTTCGTAATCGACGCCGATAACGATCACGCCTTCCAAGCCAGCTTTTTTGGCCCGATCTACCACTTCGTCGACCTGCTCTGCAAAGTGCTCTGAATTTAAATGAGCATGTGTATCAAAGAGACGCAAAGCTACACCCAGAAGAAACGAGTGAAATGATAAAACACGGGTGCAGCAAAACAGATACTGTCGATCTGATCAAGCAATCCTGCATGACCTTGCACCAAAGTTCCTGTGTCGGTTACTCCACGGTCGCGTTTGATGGCACTCATCGTCATCGTTCCCCCACAAGCCATCACGGTAACTACAGCACCGAGCATACCCGCTTCCCACCAGTGAAACGGAGTCGACCAAGAAAGAGTGGCTGCAACGATACCTGTCGTTACCATACTTCCCAACAGCCCTTCCCATGTTCTTGAAACATTGATTCGTTCGGCAATAACATGTCGCCCAGCAAGCTTACCCCAAGCCCTTTCAAAAACCGATGCAAGCTGAGCAACCAGCACCAGGAATAACAGAACACTTACGGTACTCCCGTCCCACGGAGTCCCATCAGTTTGCACTAATTTCAGATCCAGGATGGCCGGAGCATAACTCAGTGAATAAACACAGATCAACAATCCAAACTGTATCTTCGCGCTTCGCTCAAGAAATCGCTTGTAATCCCCCGCAAAAGCTGCTCGAGCTGGCACAAACAGACTGGCATAAACGGGTATGACGATACTGTAATAATCGTAGTAATCAATTCCACGATCGCCCCCGAGCCACGCCGGTGGATCACTCCCCAAAGCGATGAGGAAATATTGAATAGGAGTAAAGATGAAAAAAACCCAGAACAAGGTGCGGTGATCACCGCGTCTTGTTGGAGTCATGGTGATAAATTCTCGTAAAGCCCAAAAGGAAACTAATCCAAATAAGATCACGACACCAATGCGGTGAAAGAGAAATCCGAATGCAAAAATAGCCACCATCAACCACCAAACACGCAACTTATGATTGAAACGATTGATGAGTGCTGATTCTATCCCAACGCGTTCCCGCCTCTTCAAAATCAATCCGACAACTGACGAGATGCTCAGAGCAGCCAAAATGACCGCAAGCAAAACGTAAGTTCTTGAGTTATGCCATTGACCCTGAGCGATCAGAGTCAGCGGAGCGGAAAGAAAATTGGCAAACATGGCTACTTGCTCAGTCTTTCGATGACGGCCTCACCCATTGCTACTGTACCGATCGCCTCTGCACCTCGAGCGATATCTGCGGTACGCAATCCATCCGAAAGAACTTGGGCAACGGATTTTTCCACAGCATCAGCCTCTTCACTCAAATGAAGTGAGTGACGAAGCAACATCGCGGCAGCCAAGATGGTAGCTAATGGATTAGCTATATCCTGACCAGCTATATCAGGCGCGGATCCATGGATTGGTTCGTACAATCCAGGTCCCTCTGAGCCAAGCGACGCGCTGGGCAACATACCTAATGAACCGGGCAGCATCGATGCTTCGTCTGTCAGAATATCTCCAAACATATTTCCAGTGACCACAACGTCAAAATCCCGTGGCCGATTAATCAGGTGCATCGCCATTGCATCCACCAGAACGACATCATACTCCACATCGGGAAACTCTTCCTTCATAACACGTGCAGCAACCTGTCTCCAAAGGCGACTTGGCTCGAGCACATTCGCCTTATCAACACTCGTCAATCGATTCTGGCGACCTTGAGCAGCTTTGGCCGCGAGCCGAACGATACGTTCGACCTCCGACACACTGTAAATCATGGATTGAAAAGCCGTTTCCTCTTCAACTTCACCGGATCGACCAGCTTCCCCGAAATAGATACCACCGGTGAGCTCCCTCAGGAACAAAATATCCGTTCCTTCGATGATCTCTCGTTTTAGTGGCGAAGCATCCACCAATTCATCAAAAAGCCGAATCGGTCTTAGATTTGCAAATAGCCCTAACTCCTTCCGAATTTGCAGCAGCCCGGCCTCAGGTCGTGTTTTTGCGGAGGGGTCATCCCATTTGGGACCCCCGACAGCTCCTAACAAGATTGCATCCGAACTGCGGCAAGCAGTCACGGTATCCTCTGGCAAGGGTTCACCGATACTATCGATTGCGATCCCGCCTATTAAATGGGAGCTAAAGTCGAAATCATGCCCAAACTTTTGGGAAACCTTCTCCAGGACAAGTTTAGCTTGTTCGGTAATCTCAGGGCCAATACCGTCGCCGGGAAGAAGAACTAAATGAGCTTTCAAGGGATTACTGATCAGAAAGAGGAATAAAAGAATTTTCTTGGGTCAATGTAGCTGACAACTGACTGTGGCCCAATCCTCAGCGTTGGATTTCGAGCTTAATTCAACATCGAACTCAAATGATGGAAAAGTCAACGATCGAAGACAGGAATAGAAGATTCTTTGGCAGTTGGTGATAAAAATCCACGCAAGTGACAAGGGTTACTCGCCAAGACCACGGCAAAGGTAGCTGGAAAACTGCATCGAAACCTACTTTTTGGATCGGGATGTTTGAATCAGGGCCGAATCAACATGATCAAAATTGGCCGATTCCTAGCTGAAAAGCTCGGAAAAAACGAGAATTTGCACTTATCTCTTACCCATTCAACAAGGTCCGTCCAGAGTGGCGGAGAGGATTGCTCGGACCAACTGCAGCGATTACGTCTCTGCCAAGCTGATCTTGCAAATGGTGTTTGCGCTTTTATTTCAAGTCGGTAATAGAATTTGAAGCTCAGAATTAGCTACAATACGGTGTTGAGGATTTTCAGCTACTTGTTGAATCTGGAAAGAATCACCCCGAACTTGGCCTAGCTTGATTCTGGACTATCTCATGCAAGTTGTTCAGCGAGCATGACAAGCGGCGGCGAAGTATTCATCGCTGTCCCAACCCATTGACGGATCGGTCCCGCTGCTCTTCACTCAGCCTACGAATCTGTGAGACATCTTCATCATTTTCGAATCATGGCATCTCATCGCATCCGAACTTGATTTACCCTATTTATTCCAGAGAGCTCATTCCCATGCTGCGGTTTCTTGTACTCAATGCCTTCATCAGCATCTCGTTCATTGGTCAATGCATTGCCGCTGAAAAATCGAAGATTCTGCTAATCGCTGGCAACCCTTCTCATGGATATGGATCCCACGAGCACTAT
>JAYYHM010000585.1:0-2558 GCA_036148415.1 Planctomycetota bacterium | reverse complement strand
GAGAGCCATCGAAGAGTTGATGAATACGGCTCGTGCAGCCCAGAAGTTTGGCGTAGACGTTGTCAATGGTTTTACCGGCAGTAGCATCTGGCACCTTCTGTATTCCTTTCCGCCCGTTCCTCCGAGCATGATTGATGCAGGTTTTGATCTCTTGGCAGAACGGTTCAATCCCATTCTCGATGTCTTTGGTGAATGCGGAGTGAGGTTTGCCCTCGAAGTGCATCCGACCGAGATCGCTTTTGATATTCATACAGCTCAACGGGCTCTGGAAGCATTGGATCACCGTCCTGAATTTGGTTTTAATTTCGATCCAAGCCATCTGATTTGGCAGGGAGTAGACCCCGTCGAGTTTATTCGAGCATTTCCTGACCGCATCTATCACGTGCACATCAAAGATGCAATTGTGAAGCTCAACGGAACAAGCGGTATCCTTGCGAGTCACATTAATTTTGGTGATCATCGTCGCGGATGGGATTTCCGCAGTCCCGGACGCGGTGGTGTGAACTTTGAAGAAATTATTCGAGCACTTAATGACATTGGGTATGAAGGTCCTTTGTCCATCGAGTGGGAAGATAGCGGCATGGAGCGAACCTTCGGTGCACGAGAGGCTTGTGAGTTCACCAAGCGTCTCGACTTTTCCCCGAGCAATCGCGCATTCGATGCCGCATTTGACGAAGGTAATTAACTGTCTGCTCGCATGCGGCAAGCGATCCCTGTTTGCACGTTTTGAGCTGGCTGTCGGTCAATGATCCTGCGACAAAAAGTAGGCGTTTGAAACGGATGACTTGATCGAGCTGACCCTCTGATAACCACCCGAAACCTTCTGCATTGGATGATGTAGAAGGTTTTTCATTGGTCCTGCTTCGCCTGCCCGACCGTTTTCGCCATCGAATAATGAGATGTTTTCCAATTCAATTGACTTGGGTGCTTCCAGAATCCAGAGAGAATCGCGATCATAGAAGAAAAGCAGTGGGTGCGATGTCCGCTTCCGCAGCTTGATATGCCACCACTTTCCTTGAAGCTCTTGCTAACTAGAAAGTTTTTTTTATTAAACTGGAGATGATCCAGTGATTGAGATCACCGTGAATGGCGAGCTTGTTTCGATTCCAGAAAAGACAACCCTAAAGGATGTTTTGGAAATCGTTGATGTTCCTCCCAATTACCTTGCTGTTGAAGTTAACGCTGAAGTCGTTCCACGCGAACAACATTCATCGCTGATTATTCAGGAACAAGATGATCTGGAAGTAGTGACCCTAGTGGGTGGTGGATAATCACGCCTGCCGAATGGATCCGTTTGTCGAATCGCTGCAATGGAGTCTATGGTGGTGCGAGACGAACAGCAAAGTAAGTCCGGGGAGGGTTTGGTTTTGACAGACCAGTTTGATTTTGTGTGCTTGCAAGAAAAGAACAGAACGTGACATCTGACGATCAGAAGGCTCCTACCGAATCGAGTTTGAATCGAGAGTTGATTGGGCGACCCCTGATGGTGGGTTCCCATCAACTCCAAAGCAGATTGATTGTTGGGACGGGACGATACGACACCATGCAGCAGATGCGTGATTCACTGCATCACTCTGGGAGTGATTGTGTGACCGTAGCGGTTCGACGTGAGAAGCTTTACGATCGTGAAGGAAAGAATATCCTCGATTTTCTTGATCTGAAGCGTTACACCCTTCTCCCAAATACTGCGGGTTGTTACACCGCGAAGGATGCAGTTCGAGCCGCCAAGCTCGGACGTGAGATCCTCAGCACCCTCGGTAACCCTGGAGCGGATTGGGTAAAACTTGAGGTGCTAGGTGATAGTCGAACCTTATTACCCGATCCTGCTGAGACGGTCGTCGCTTGCAAAGAGTTGGTTGCTGATGGCTTTAGTGTCCTATGCTACACAAGTGATTGCCCGGTAACCGCGAAACGTCTGAAAGAAGCCGGAGCTGCTAGTGTGATGCCTGCCGGCAGTCCGATCGGCAGCGGCCAAGGTTTATTGAATCCTAATAATTTGAAAATCATTCTGGAGTACCTCAAAGAGGATGACCCTGATTATCCGGTCATCATTGATGCCGGTGTTGGTACCGCCAGCGATGTCAGTTCCGCTTTTGAGCTCGGTGCAGACGGTGTGCTTTTAAATACCGCCATCGCTCATGCGCAAGATCCAGTGATGATGGCAAGAGCCATGCATCATGCTGCTTTGGCTGGCCGTGAAGCTTACCTCGCGGGTCGCATTCCCAGGCGTCTCTATGCCACTGCGAGCAGTCCGGAGGAAGGGGTGATCAGCTCTCGCCCCTACGGAAGTTCCTGATTGCTTTCACTTTTGGTTGCTTCTCGGCTCGTAATGAATCGTGTCATTCCGCCATGCCTTTCGTTACACTGATCTGCTCGGTCGGGGACGGACTTTGCCCCAAGTCATCTTTCCATGATGCGCCGGTGTTTACTTCAGGTATGCCCTTGCCTGTATTACGCTCCATATACTTCAACCTGAATTCAAAGTCAGACTCTCTCTGATCTCTCTTCAACGGAGATGCTTTCATGAAAAAGATAATGACGATTTTAGGGCCGCTTTT
>JAYYHM010000584.1:0-3673 GCA_036148415.1 Planctomycetota bacterium | reverse complement strand
AAAACCGCCTTCAGCAGATTGTTCGTCATGGCACCCCAGACAATAGATTTCGAATAAATGACGAGGGTCTTCCGCGTTATCCGCAGAAGCTTTCGTAAGATGATCAGCTGACGCGATGAAAGTTAGGTAAACAACTGCAAGTGAACGGAAAACAGCTTTCAGGAACTTCATTTTTTTACTCGAGAGCTCCGTGCCGGCTTGGATGTACTCGTTTTTGGAAACGGCATTTTGGCATCCACTGACTCTCTCCAGTTTCTGAGAAGTTCTACCAACTCCGCCGTGACCTCCGGTTCGGCATCAGCAATGTTGGTCTGCTCGCCCACATCTTCAAGCAGGTCAAATAATTGCAACGTGCCATTCTCGTAGTACTCCAACAGTTTGTACCTTCCCAAACGCACAGCACCACCGGGACTCTGGTAACCATGATTACTGTAATGGGGAAAATGCCAGAAAATCGGTCCTCGATCGTGAGGCTCCTGCTTTAGAGCAGAGATGAAGCTTTTTCCATCACGATGTTGATTGGGCATGAGCGGAAGTCCAAGCATCTCTAAAATGGTCGGATAGTAGTCGGTGCCTGTCACAATCGCCTTGGAAATTGTGCTTTTGTTTACAACGGATGGCCAGTAAACAATGAGTGGCACACGGATCCCACCCTCGTAGTTCCAACCCTTTGCTCCTCGAAGAGGCAGATTAGAACTCGCAAAACGCGTATCCAATATTTTTTGCTCGTGCTTAATACCGCGGTATTGGTTCGAAGCTGACATTCCGCCATTATCTGAAGAGAAAATAATGATGGTATTCTCGTCCAGATCTAACTCCTGTAGCTTCGAGCGAATGCGACCAAGACTTTCGTCAGTCGCTTCAACCATCGCAGCAAATTCAACGTTGTCCTGTTTCTGTTTGACCCACCAAACGCGGTTATCGCGATGAAGGATTTCTTCATCCTGACTCATCAATTCTTGGATCTGATCAAAACTCATCGTCTCACCGTCAGGATTGGCTTCGAGAATATAATCAGGGCCAGGTACCGGCGACATAGTCTTGAGCTTTCTCTTGTATTTCTCTACCAAATCGGTTCGCCCTTGAATCGGGTCGTGTACCGAAAAATGCTCAAGGTGCACGAAAAATGGCCGATCCTGATTTCGCTCGATAAAGTCAATCGCAGCATCTGTCAGCTTATCCGTGTAATAGTCCCCTGGCTCGGAAGGTAAGGATTTGCTGTAAGCGGGGGAGAATGGATGGTAATAGGATCTGACCCAACCGGTGATTGCTTCGTCGAATCCATAAGTAGTGGGATCTCGGTTCAGATGCGCTTTACCGTAATTGGCAGTCGCGTAACCATGACGCCTCAGGGTTTCGGCTAATGTCTGCTCCGCTTGTGGTAAAGAATTTGCTTTCTCAGCATGATGCAATTTTTCATAATCTCGCTCGGGTCGACCTCCCAGCCACTCGGTTAAGTTCGTACGTGCTGGATATTTGCCCGTCAGGATGCTGGCACGACTAGGAGAACATACATGACAAGTTGCATAGGCATTTTCAAACCGCATCCCTTCGAGAGCGAGCTGATCGATCGCGGGTGTCTCATAAAAATTGCTGCCATAACAGCCAAGGTCTCGATACCCCAGATCATCCACTAGAAAAAAGATGACGTTAGGTCGATTTCCAGCCTCAGCCTCATCCATTCTCCCACCAACACCACTCATAAGGATCAGTAGAAAAAGCCAAGTGGTAACGCTAGTAAAATTCTGTTTCATACTCAAGACTCGGGGTGTTTACCAATCATTTCCGCGACCAAAGACTTCTCCACCGACAACCATCTCATCGATGGGAGAGCACATCAAAGCGTTCTAACTACAAGTCGGACTGGGGCTTACCTTCGGGATGACTTATCGTCCAGATTTTCTCTAATGGTGACATCGCTGACTTGAGGTGTAGGGCAACCCGTTTCGGGAACTTGGACCTGAGCAGTCCATAAGATCGCGTTCAGAACAACCTTAAGAAAGCTTTCATTCTGCCAACTGACATGGTTATGTGCTCCGGTAAAGCCAAAACCGCGACCACCTTTTGGACGATCATATGCCCATGCGACGACTTGTGGCTTACCTTCAGCGACCGCCTTTCGAACCGTGGGATTCCCACTTCTTGCCCCATCGGGACGCCGAAGCGTTTCTGGGGGCGGCAGATCTACAAGCACCGGGGTGACGCCCTTCATCCCATCCACAAAACGCATGTGGTAGTACCACTCGTCGTGCACGCTAAACGGCTTCACCCCGTTCGCAATCGGATGATCTGGCAAAACATCAAAAGAGGGTTTCCAGTGGGGATTCACCGACCAATCCAGATCACAAAATCCACCCATCCACTCGAGAAACTTTTTACCCGGCTCACCTTTTTCTGCCTCGGTCGCCCAATGAATCATGACCACGCCCACCCCTGATTTCATCAGTTTATCGAACTCTTTCAGGTGTGGATTGAGAACGTGCCCCTGATGGCCAGTGCAGAAAATAACAACGGTGGATGCATCATCAAAAATCGTCGGATCTTCCGGATAACCCGGATGCGGAACCATGGCACACTCGACATTCAAGCCCGATCGCTTCAGTGCATCGGCAAGAATCATATTGCCCGCCCGATGCTCGTGAGACATCGGCCCATGACTAGGCTTCCCAGCAATGAAAACCACTTTTGCTTTTTTTGACGCCTGGGACTTTCCACCAGCGTTAGCCGATGAATTGTTGAACAACGCAGAGAGCAGCAAGAGTAAGAAAAAACAAATCGATCTATACTTTTTCATGGTTTACTCGGATACAACTTGAATCTTATTCCAGTAGGCCCATTCGTTGTGCCAATCGTTCGCACGATTCTCGATGGAGAGATTAATCTGAGTCCCTGCATAAGATGACAAATCAACCGTAACATCCAGCCATTCATTGGCACTCACTGTCCCCGAGCCAACGAGTTGATCTGAAATCAACTCACCATTCACTCTGACGCAGAGCAGCCAGTCACCATGCGGATGATGAGAGACACGCATTTTCAGGTGCGTAGCTTTACCCTCCGGCACAGCAACACTTTTTTTGCTGATCACACAGGGTGTCTTTCGATCAAGCGGATGTGTTTGCACAGCAGTTTGATTGCGGAACGAAGTATGACGAATCACACCGCCTTCACCTACGGCTTTCACTCTCAATCCACCCATTAAAGTCTGCATGGTTCTATCCCACTTTGCAGACCGTTGCATCTGACCCAACTCACTGGGATCAAAATCTCCTGTAACAAGTCGACGCGCGACAAATTCCTGAAGCTGAGGGATCTTACCGCGAACAGCTAGATCAAGCGATTGCTCGGGATACAACGGCACCATCGGCTCAAGTGCAAACCAATACATGCGAGGCAGATTATTATCTTTCACATCTTCAGGATGAGAAACTAATGCATTCAGAATTCCCCACCGCTGCGAGTAAGCAAGACGTTGTGCAGCAGAGGCCAAGTAAAGACGGACGATCTGGGACGGGTCTTGTTCTGCCATATTGACCAGTCGCTGCAGCAGATCTTGATCTAGAAGTTTACCTATACCAGAACTTGGCTGAAAAGCATTCACGCTGCTTTCGTCCAAAAGAAACTGAATGGACCATGACCGTATGTATTCATTTTGATGCGCAAGTAACTCGGT
>JAYYHM010000583.1:0-2911 GCA_036148415.1 Planctomycetota bacterium | reverse complement strand
TAGTGTCCCATGATTCGGGGAGCGAGATTGGTTCGGTTCGAGTCTGCGATTCTTTTCCCTTTATTTTTTGGGAATCCTGTGGACGTCTATAAAAAGTATCCACTTGTAGGAGACTGATCGTTGGCCTCAGATCTGGGTGGTCGATCCAATTTTGCAAACCTGTAGCGGTTTCGATTACCGGCCAATCCAGACGCTGCTTCATGATCTCGCAGGTTTTCCTCAATAATTCTACGCACAACCAGTGCGTGTCGACCCGATCGAGTTGGGTTGCTTGATCGATCTCACGAATCGCATTCACCAGATCCCCACCACCAACGATTGCTAACGTGTGCGCGGGTTCATTCTTTTCCTGCCAGTGAGAAAGTTGCTCAACGAGTGAACTGGATTTCAGTAAGCTGCCTCCGATTTTAATGACCCGTTTCATTCTCCTGTTATCCTCGTTTCCTTTAGTTTTCGGGGATCACGGGATGTTCAAAAATCACACGATCAAGATCTGGCTTTCGAATCCGATCATCTTCTTGCTTGATTTTAGCCGCCAGCAGGCTTGCAACGGCAAAGGCGGGAGCATTTCTTGAAACGGAAGCCCCCAGAGTTTCACGTAAAGAAATAGTCTTCCAGTTGCCGTTGGTGCATATCAAATCGTCATTGTGCCCACTAAGTACTAGGCACTTTTGCAGCGCGTGGGATTCAGCCAGTTGTTCTATTTTTTCCAGGATGAATGCTTTAGCGGTGTCGTGGATCTGTTGCGCAAGATCCAGAGCTTCGGACTGATCGAGATCTTCAAAGCTCAGCCCCAACAATCTCGCGATTCGATTGATGGAATGCATTCTCGTACGGGGTTTGCCCTCTGCAGTATCGCTGTCGCTCTCCGACTCGGGCAGCATTCCTAGTAGTAATCTTACATCCGTCATCGTGGCAAAATGTTCTCGCATGACGGGGATGCTTTGGCCACGGAATTGCAGAGTATCCACCAACATAGCAATGGATGTTCTTTCTCCACCTAAATAAACCAAAGAGCCCTCGGCCAGTCGATCAAAGTCCGTTTTGGCTTGGGTTACCACACCTCCACCTCGGATCGGAATGAGATCCGTTGTGGTTGAGCCGACATCAATCAACAGTCCATCCTGACAGTGGTGTTGAGCGACATATTGAGCCAGACCATGCCAGTTGGAAGCGGCCATCAGCATCTCACTGCCGTCGCGGTGTGCTGCTGTTCGGAAATGACCGTCCGTGCAGTAGTAGACGGGTTCAGGTAATCCTAACTTGGAAAATGCAACCTCAACATGATCAACAATGTGCTTAACACCCTGTTGGCGGTCGAAAAAGCAGTCCGCTAATTCCCCTGTCATGGTGATCACGCAGGCCATCAAATTCTCATTTTCATGGCGGGACAGATCCGTAATCAGCTGTCGCGAGAGTTCTTGATGCAACTTCCACATCGGGAAAATGGTGTTGGCCGATCGACGCCGTGGACTGGGTTGCTCGGTATTCTCTGACGAAAAATCAATCCAAGAGTATTTGATATTGGCTCCGCCAATGTCCACTCCTAGAACGATGCCGTGAATGGATTCATCCATGAATAGTCTTACGGTTTGGTGAGAGTGGTGAGGACCCCGTCCGAAGTCCAGTGGATGCTCTTGGCCAAGCGGCTGTGAGGCATAGAGTTGGATTGAAGCCCTAAAATATACGATGTGAGATTCCTACCCACCATTCTCCTGAGCCCAATGTAGCTGGTGGTGAGGCGGGGATTGATTTCGATGATCACGTCTGCGGCCTGATTTTCTCCTAAAATCAGATCGAAACCAATAAAACCCGATTCGGGATTTGGCAAATGTCGAAGCACTTTTCGAACCAAGTGGATGGCTCGGTCTTGCAAGTGTTGATCGAGGGGACCACTTCCTCCCATGTATTCAAGGGTGCAAGAATCGAGATGTTGGGAGACGGCGGGTAGGAAATGCATGCCCGCCTGGTTCACAATCACGGCTAGGGATATGGGCTTCCCCTCGATCCAGGGCTGAAGGATTTCTCTCTCACTCATTTTAGCTTTGGCTAATTGGAGCGAACTGAACAGCTGGATCCCCTGCGACCCACAGCCATCTGCCGGCTTGATTATATATTTTTTTGCGGTGCTGTTGAATTCGCTATGTTCTGGAGTGACTGAATCGCGGGAGCTTTCTTCCGCTTGATTGGATGCGCTGCGATTTTGCTTCGTCAAGGTTGCAGGATGTGGAATGGATGCTTTAATCATCCAATCGGCAAGTGCTTTCTTGTCGCTGGTGAGCCTTACGAATTGCTCTGAGGGGGCTGCCACTGAGATTCCTTCGCCTCGGAAAGCTTCAACGATTTCCGTCAGGAGACCGTTGCTCTCGGGTGCGATCACGATCGCTGAATCACAGGATCTTGCTGCTTCGATCCATTGAGGAATCGGTGGTTGATTTGGATGTAACAAGATGGTTTCAGCACCAAAATCAGACACCTTGTCAGTGAAAAATGAAGCAGATGATTTTTGCCACTTTGCTTTGCTGAGCCTTGGGTCAAGAGGAACTTTGACTGTGGCAATTTCAGTCAGGTCACTCACCACACTGGACAGCATCGCCCAGCCTTCACTCTGAAGGGAAGAAGGGATCTGGCTCAAGGGTTGTTGGATGAGACAGCCACCCCACACCGCTTCACCGAGAAAGACCCGCATACCACTACCACCTATCAGAGGCTTTCTTGGTGCAGTCACCAAGGGAGAAGAGCTTGCCGACTAGAAGATACCTAGATGGTCTCGAGCTTCATCGGTCATTTTTTCCGGTGTCCACGCCGGTTCCATGACCACTTTGACTTCACAGTTCGCAACTTCATCCAAGCCCTCAACTGCATTCTTCGCACCGGATACCAATTGTGGTCCGGCAGGGCACATTGGACT
>JAYYHM010000582.1:0-2553 GCA_036148415.1 Planctomycetota bacterium | reverse complement strand
GGCAGAAGTTTTCAGGAATTGACACCTCATCATTTCTCCTTCAATACAGCCATTGGATGGTGCTCCGACTGCGAAGGACTTGGTACACAAACCGGCACCAATCCTAATGCATTGATTGATAATCCATCGATGTCGCTGAGTGATGGCGCGGCGTTGCTTTGGCCCCATGTCAAGTCAAGCTATTCTCGAGCAATGCTTCGAGCTCTGGGGAGGCGACACAATCTTCCCGTTGATCGAGCTTACGGTGATCTCACCGTCGCCCAGCGCCGAGTTCTCTTTAGGGGCTTGGGTGAAAGCTGGATTCCGGTCCAATTGACTGACTTTGATCCCACCGATCTGGACTCCATTCCCCTCAGCGAACCGTCGAAGGATCGCCCTCTTTTCCGTTTTCAATTCAAAGGTTTTTACCCAGCTTTGGATGAAGCCTCGCGCCTCAACCCTACCCTACGAGGGCGTCTGGAACAATTCGTTTCGCAAATCGACTGTGCTGCCTGCGAAGGCTCGCGCCTGCGCGACGACAGTGCTGCCGTGAGGTTCAGGGATCTTACGATCGGGGATCTCGTACAATTGCCACTTGAAAAACTTTTAGGTGTCGTGAAGGGATGGAAACTCGATCGACGAGAAAAAAAAATAGCAGGTGAATTAGTACGCGAGATTCAATCCCGTGTGAGTTTTCTTATCGATGTTGGGCTTGGTTATCTCACCCTACATCGAGGAGCTGCTTCACTCTCTGGCGGTGAAGCTCAAAGAATCCGCCTAGCGGCTCAATTGGGCAGCGGCCTGTGCGGTGTCCTCTATGTACTCGATGAACCTACGATTGGACTGCATCCAAGGGATAACGATCGACTCATTGGAGCGATGCATCGATTACGTGATCTAGGCAACACGTTGCTGGTTGTCGAGCACGACCATGATGTCATCAAGAACAGTGACTACATCTGCGATTTCGGTCCACGTGCTGGACGCCTTGGTGGCAGGATCGTTGCTGAGGGACCTCCCGGACAGTTATCTCCGAGGGAGGAATCCGTCACAGGTGGGTATATCGATGGTAGCCAATCGATATCGATACCGAAACAAAGACGCCCGGTTTTGGCAAGCTCTGGGTCAGAAATGGTTGACTTCCTACGTATTCGTGGTGCACGCGAGAACAACCTGAAAAATATAGATCTCGATTTACCTCTTGGAGTTTTCACCGCAATCACCGGGCCCAGTGGAAGTGGTAAGAGCTCTCTGATCGAAAAGATCCTTTACCCCGCTCTCGCGAGACGACTGCACCGAAGTCGTGTACAGATTGGGAGACATGATTCCATCGAAGGATTGCGATACCTCAATAAAGTGATTCAGGTTGATCAATCACCGCTGGGCAACAGTCCTTCAAGTAATCCAGCCACATATACCGGTCTATTTGACCATATACGCCAAGCTTTCGCGGAGACACCAGATGCTGCGGAACGCAGACTCACAGCGAGGCACTTCAGCTTCAACGTCGCAGCGGGACGATGTGACACCTGCGAGGGAACGGGTCAACTCAAAATTGAAATGCATTTCCTTCCAGATGTCTGGGTGACCTGTGATGAATGCCAAGGCAAACGTTACAACGATGAGATCCTGGAAGTGCGCCTCCATGGGAAAACGATCGCTGAAGTCCTTGAGATGTCATGCTCCGAAGCACTCGAACTTTTCTCTCGGCACACGAAGATCACTTCGATATTACAAACCTTGTGCGATGTCGGACTCGATTATGTGAACCTTGGACAATCGGCCCCTACCCTTTCAGGCGGTGAAGCCCAGCGTGTTAAACTTGCTGCGGAACTTAGCCGGCCGGGCACCGGAAGCACCCTTTACCTGCTTGATGAACCCACGACAGGTCTTCATTTCGACGATATCCAAAAATTACTGAATGTCCTACAACGCTTGGTGGATCTAGGTAACTCAGTTGTGTTAATTGAACACAATTTGGATGTGATTAAATCGGCCGATTGGATCATTGATATGGGTCCCGAGGCGGGTGCAGAAGGCGGAACGATTGTTTTCACTGGGACACCCGAAGCACTTGCTGCAACCACCCCGAAAGCTCGAGGCAAGAAGAAATTACTTAGCCATACGGCTGCCTACCTCGCCAATGCCCTTCAGCTCAAGCCTACTCGTCGAAAGGCGTGCAAGAAGACTCTTCCCCCTAAGAAAGAAGCTACAGAACTCGCGTCTCCTGAACCTGCGACAAAGGGCGTTCCGCATACACCCTCTGAAAGAAAGGCACCCGCCAAAAAGCAAAACTCTGATTTACGTGGCAGCTTAAAATCGAAAAACAATCAAGCAACCAAGACAGGCGCCTCCACGTTCACCGACAAGCCGTCCGATCAAAAATTAACGCAACTGGAACCTTGGAAGTTGATCGGTATCAAGTGGCATCTATTACCTAAAGGTTTTCCGGAGGGTAAAGAACCTGTTTGGGAGTTTGACCTTCTTGAAAATCTTCTCGGGGAACTGAAGAAAATTTCCGGTTGTGAAACGGTCATCTGCAACAGCGTGGATTCATTACAGATTCCCGCAAGC
>JAYYHM010000581.1:0-5148 GCA_036148415.1 Planctomycetota bacterium | reverse complement strand
TGAAGTGCATCCCATTGTAACGGAGTCGGCAGAACTGGCGAAGCAAAACGGGGGTAAGTTGCATATCGTCGATGTGGCCCCTGAATTTCCTTGGACCGTTAAATTGACGATGCCGGATCACGAACATATCCATGATCTCGTGGTCAAGGAAAAGTCCGAATCACTTGAAAAAATCGCGGCACCCCTAGGCGAAACAGGACTCGAAGTCACCACGAATGTATTGGAGGGAAAATCTTCGGTTGAAATCATTCGCGAGGTCACCCGCAATGGTCACGATCTCGTGATGCGAGCTGCCAAAGGCTCGGACAGCCGTAGCTCAGCGTTCTTCGGAAACACGGGCTCACGCTCCTCCGACAATGTCCATGCTCCGTATGGTTGGTCTCAGAAAACACGAAACTGGATTTCAAACATCTCCTGGCTTGCGTCAATACATCCTCTGACGATGAGATGGATCAGGAATTGAATCAGAGAGTTTTTGACCTAGCCTCCATGATCCAAAGAATCCACAAGAGCAAAATCTCCATTATCCACTCTTGGAACATCTGAAACGAGCAGATGCTAAAAGGTCGTTTGGGGCAGGAGCGATTCGCGGAGGTTGAGCAGAAAACTCTGGAGGTTGTGCGTGAAAGACTCGATGATTTCCTCAGCACACAACAGGCAGACGAGATCAACCTCACCCTAAAGAAAGGTGATGCAGATCAGGTAATCACTGAGTTCGCTAAATCCGAAGTGGTCGACCTCATCATTCTTGGAACCGTTGCCAAGTCGGGAGTCACAGGGATCGTGACCGGAAGCTGTGCTGAGGAGATCTTAAACCGGATTGAGTGCTCTGTGCTTGCATTGAAACCCAGCAGCTTTGTGAGCCCCGTTCAGCTGGACTGAATCAAGCCCGGTACGAATCCAACCCGAGCCACCGAGTGTGATCTCTCAGGCATCATGCTGCTTTGCGGTCGGACAATTTTTCGGAAGCGTCATCTAAGTCTTTGTCGTCCTGAGAGACGATAGTGATGATATTCTGCTGTAGCGACCCCTCAAGTACATCGTCACCGACGTGACGATCTGCCAAATCCGCCTCCGGCTTTCTTGGTGAATATTGAAAACCGAGCAGCCGTCCCAGAGCTGTTTTCCTCACGACGATTTCATAGGTTGCCAATGAAAGAGCGACGGATACGAGCATGCCGAGTAAGACTTTGATGATCGATGAGATTTCAGGCATCATCCACTTCATATCGATTTGCAAAAGCCCAAGTATGGGATGGTGGACCAGGTAGATCCAGAACGAAGATGCGGCCAGGTATGACCAGCGCTCAGACAGAGGCCTCTTGATCGATGCAGCGTAACCCATCGAAGCAAGCGTGATCAAAGTTGCGGATGCAGTGGTGGTGACCGCAAGTAGTAGACTCGCTACTTGTTGGTCTCCTCCACGCAGATGCCACTGACCCAGCAGCATCGCGGGTAGGCTCAACGCGACAGCAAAACTCGCATGCCTGAACCTAGTGGTGGTCAGCCATTGCATTTCAGAATCAAAATAAGCTACCCAGATGCCGAGGGCAAAGAAAGCGCCGCTGTAAATCCATTTGCTCGCGACAGGATAGAAGCTGTGTTGGAATCCCCAAACCACCTCAGGAGCAAAGATTAACGTGAGCCAGGCGGCGCTAAAAAGGGAGGCAAAACAAAATCGAGAAGAATGAAGCATCCTTCTCAAAAAAGATGAACGTTGAAGGCCCCAATAGACGGATCCCAAAACCAGAATGTACAGAAACAGGTACTGAAGAAACCATAGATGACTTAGACCCCAAAGGTCCTGATCGATTCCATCGCTAAATTTCAAGCTCTGCATTTTTCGTAGTGGTATCTTGCTATCCGCCACCCATCCCGTGAGCCAGATATAAAGATCTGCAGGCAGAACAACCACCGCGCCGAAACCAAGAGGCACGAGCAATCTCCGGGCTCTCGATCGGATCAACTCGGCAACCCCAGATCGCGTGAGAGAACGCCAAGCGAAATAGCCTGCTAGAACAAGGAAAACAGGCATGACAAACAGCTCAATGAGCCAAAAGCATTGTGAGGCCAACCAATGCGGTCGGTCATTCACCGACCAAGCAAGGCCTGGTACAGCAGGTTGCATGTAGGGGACACAACTGTGAAGCAAAACCACCCCCAAAGCAGCGATTCCCCGCAATCCATCCAAACCAGGAAGCATCGCTCCCCGAATCGATAGATCCGGATTCTCACAGGAATCCGCGGTTCTCACAGAATCCTTGTGACTCGAGGTATTCAGGCTGTCCGAGAAACTCGCGATTCGGAAAAGGTCCCTGGAATCTTTCTCGTACCCTACATGCTTATGTTCGCTTTCCATATCAAAACATCTACCACAGATTAGCTCCGGGAGACCAGATCAGAGTTGAATTAGGAAAGCTAGCGTGAGATCAGCGAGTGGAGGTAGGATTCCATGGTTGGGCTAAATGGGATACCAAAGGGCTGGCCAGGATCGGTATCCGCGAAAGCAAAAAACCCGCTCCATAACGAAGGATCGAATTCTGCAACGATGTGGTAAGCAGCCGACAAACCCGTCTTTTTGATGCCAACAGTTGCTTTTGGCGACGGCACCAGCGATCTCCTAGATCACTGAGCTCGTCCATCGATGACTCCGTGATCAATCGTGCCACGGCCATTCCGCTCATCATCCCCCAGGTCATGCCCTCTCCGGTGAAAGGTTCCACATAGCCTGATGCATCTCCGATCGCAACCAATCGACCGGTGCCTGCAAGCCGTGCTCGGCGAAGAGGAGGTGTCACGCTGATCCGAGACTGTACCTCAATGCATCCAAGTTCGAGGCGGCTTCTCTCTAGAATGCCAAGCACACGATCCACCGGCTTTCCGACCTGTCTGGAGTCTGAGCCGGACTTGAGAGCGGCTGCAATGTCGACTCGACCGTCCTCCAAACGCACCACTCCCACATAACCATCCCGGTCACACGCCATGCCAAGTGAGCCCGTGGAAAGATGACTTGTCGATCCATAAAAGGAAATTCCAAAGGGGCCGTGCGGTGGTTCTTTCCAAGGGAGTAGCCGGTTCGCACCGGTGGCATTCAGCCCCGAAGCAACGATCACCAGGTCATATTGCTTTACCTGATTTTCCCCGGATGAATCTTCCAAAAGAACCGACACATGATTTCGGTCCAGAGACTGCACGGCTGCCGAAACAGGCACCATGACATTCGCCCCGGCCTGCTTCACTCGAAGTAGTAGTTCAGTATCCAAACGTTCGCGAGAAATCGCAACGCCGGAATCAAGTGGCACTTCAACGCGATATCCACCAATCGATCCAATCCAACGCTCCAATCTCTGTCCTTCACTCGAAACCCAATCTTCTACTTGAAGTCTCCGAAGGACAGACAACCCCGTTCCCCCGATGCAGCAACCACACACTTTGGACCGCGGAAAGATGGATTTCTCTGCCAGATCCACTTCAATACCCTGCCGGCGCAAGCTCAGAGCGCAAACACTGCCCGATACACCGCCGCCGATAATGAGAACGGTTGGCTTCATCTGAATTCGATTCACCCTTTCATTGAAAAATCATCAATGCGAACATCTTGTCTACACGAGTTACTTGCAGGTCCGCCTTTGCATGATAGAACACTTGGAAGCCGCAAGATGGAGTTAGGCGGTTCAGACGAGAATCGCTCGGATCTTGTGTTCATCTACAGATAAACATCGCTCCTGCTTTACCAGTCCTACCAGTAAATAAAGGAATTCCTGAAAGCTTTTTCACTCTTTCCTAAGCGATAACGGGCGTGGGATTTTTAACAACCAGTTCTTCAGTCGTTAATACGAAGCGACAAGGAAAAACACGTTGAATTTTGAAGGGTCGGCTGAGCGCCGAACTTGCGATCGCCCCGAACTCACCCGTGGTGAATGCCGCTCGAACACTGATCACCGCATCTTCGTGAACGATGGGTGATCGAGTGAGGCAATGGGAAGCCAGGCGAACCATCTGAAGATTCATCCAGCTTCGCTCGAGGTCACATAAAACAAGTCCACCCGAACTGGCAGCTTGAATCGCCTGCAAGAGCTGAAAGACTTCAAAGTTTTTCAAATGATGAAAGAAAAGAGAACATGTCACCACATCAAAGCCATCAGGGAGTGCTGAGGAAAGACAGTCCAGCTGAATCGAATTTGCACTGACACCCTTCTTCGCTGCTAAACGTTGCTGTTCATCGCATGCAGTGGAACGATTATCCACCATGGTGAGGTCCAGTTCCCAACCCTCGCGTTTCGCTCGAGAGATCCATTGAATGGGTACATCTCCCGATCCACTCGCCACATCGAGAACCCTGAGTTTGCCATTGGGCTGTCTTCGCCCATATCTTCGAATGATCTCAAAGAGAGAAGGTTCGATTCGACTGAATCGATTCAATCTTGCAAGGCCCTGCAGTGCATGCAGATGATCCTCCTTGGGTAGATCAGGATCATCCATTCTCTCCGGCTGTAAATCACGTTGCTTCATAATTGACTGACCCATCTGCGATGATGAAACCGGTGCGAATTATTTTGCACACCCTACAGGCCTTTCCGAAGAATCGATTGACAATTTTGATCATTCCTTTCACGGGCTTTCTTCTAATGGATTTCCCTTGGAGCTTCCACTCAAGTTGATCCACAAGCCACCGGCTAGAGCGAGAGTGAAGACAACCAAACTGACGATTTGGGAAATGGAGAGTTCCGTGCCAAATTGCCCCAACTCATCCACTCGAACGATCTCCAAACCAAATCGCAGCACAGCGTAGGCAGCAAATCCAACCATCATCAACATTCCATCTTTCAGACGGATGCGAGAAAGAGCACAGAGCAGCAAGCACATTGTCAGCCCGGTCAAGCTGCTGATGATCTGGGCTGGATAAACCGGCAGCGCGGAGCTTGGCAAATCCAGAGGACTCCAACGGTATCGCTGACCATCAATATCTACCAAGAGACCCGGTAGAGCCTGCTCACCAGGAATTTCGCGAGAGGCATTTTCAAGGTAAGACAAATCGTCACCCATTCCATTGAGCGTCCCGCCGATTGGCACACCAGCTTTTTCAGCCAAGGATCCGTTGGAAACTTCGGTGATCTTTCGTGAATCTTCATCGAAACGAAATCCCAG
>JAYYHM010000580.1:0-7202 GCA_036148415.1 Planctomycetota bacterium | reverse complement strand
TCTGGATCCTTGATGCAATATCTTCTCTTGCGATTTCGATGCCATGTAATCCTCTTCAGGAAGCAATTTTGAACTCATCTCTTGAAGCGAGCGTGATGGTATTCAGTGAATTCCCAGGGAATCCACTACCGGTCGCGCTTTATTTTTTTGAGCAGTAAGCCATCAGAATCTTGTTCTCCGACGAAAATGATAACACGTTCAAGATACATTGGGTGTGGAAATGCGATACGCTCCACGCTCCGATCAATCGGTGCTAAAAGAGATCTTTGAGATTCTCTTTTCCTAGAGCTTCCGCAAAGAATGAATAGGTGACTCGAAAGTTCAAAATTCGCTAAATTTGTCTTGCTACCCACCCACTTTCTGCAGACTTGGTCGACCCCACCAAAACTTCACAAGACTTAGAGTTCCATGACTTGGTTCGGATTTCTTAATTGTTACAAGCCACCCGGGATGACCTCCCGTGATGTCGTGAATCAGGTTCAGAGGAAATTAAAAAATGTAAAGGTTGGACACGCAGGTACGTTGGATCCAATCGCGGAGGGTGTACTAGTACTGGGCGTGGGGCCGGCGACGAGGTTGATGACACAGATTCACGCCTATCAAAAACAGTACATCGGACATTTTCGACTAGGCGAGTCCAGCCCGTCCCAAGATATCGAAACAGAGATCTCCCGACCCCAAGGACTTAAAATTCCTGAACGGGCAGAAATCGATATCGTTGCACAAAATATGATTGGCAAAATCCAACAAACTCCATCCGCTTTCTCTGCCATTCACATCAATGGGAAACGAGCTTACGAGAGAGCGAGAAGTGGAGAGAAATTTGCGATGCCGAGCCGCCAAGTTCAAATTTATTCCCTTGAGGTGATCCAATATCACTATCCTGATCTGGTATTAAAAGTTGAATGTGGAACAGGAACCTATATCAGATCGGTCGGAGCGGATCTGGCTTCACAACTAGGCTCATGCGCTGTCATGACCTCATTGAAACGCACTTCGGTGGGACCTTTCTGTTCTGAGCATGCGATCGACCCAAATCCACTTCAAGACACCGAACTGATAAACCAGCTGCAGCCGGCTACAATGGCAGTAGAACACCTACCGAAAATTACATTAGAACAACGGGACATCGAGAGTATCTACTTTGGCCAATCCATCAGTCTCGAACCTTGGAAGTTGCCCATTGGAATATCTGCAGACAAACTGAACCAGAGCGAACCGAGTGAACACCAAGCCGTAGTCGCTTCCCCTGAAATTGCAGCCGTGAATCAGGATGGAAATCTTCTAGCGCTTCTCCGTCCCAAAAATGGTAATTGGCATCCCTTCCGTGTATTCCCACCTTCAGAAAAAACTGAAGGTGGGAAAGATTAAACGAAAAGGTCTGAGACTCATCAAAACAAATCTTATTCAGTGCGTTAGATGAATTACACTTCTAGTGTGAAACGAGACGCCCCATCAAAAAGTATTCAAAAGTGCGGAAGGTCATCATGAGATTGCTTGCAGTTTCACTACTGTTATTTCAGGCCACGGTGTGCTCAGCGTGGGAATTCGAGATCAAGCAATTAAAAGATTCGATTGATCAACTTGTTGAAGACGGCATCGTAGCGGGACAAATGTCAGGTGCGGTTGTCCTAATTGCAAACCATAAAGAGACGGTGTTTCAGCAAAGCTACGGGAACCGCTTAGTCTCAGCGCATTCAGAGAAAATGAGCCTGGATACCGTTTTTGATTTAGCATCGATCACCAAACCGGTAGCGACAGCAACCGCTGTGATGCACTTAGTGCAAAAAGGAAAAATAGATGTCAACGAAAAAGTATCAACCTATCTACCCGAGTTCGCCGGGAACGGTAAAGAATCCATTCTCGTGTCAGAACTCTTGCTCCACACGGGTGGCTTGATCCCAGACAATTCACTGAAGGATTACGAAGATGGTCCTGAAATTGCTTGGCAAAAAATCTGCAATCTTGACATGACTGCCGCCCGCGGTGAAAGGTTCATGTACACGGACGTGGGCTTTATCGTCCTCGCGAAGATCGTAGAACGTCTATCAGGCAAGGATCTAAACCAGTTCACCCGAGAACACATCTTCCAACCCTTGGGCATGAGAGATACTGGATTTCTGCCCTCGAAAGAACTTCGCAAGCGAGCTGCGGCAACGGAAAAACGTGGCGGACAATGGATGCGAGGAGAAGTCCATGACCCGAGAGCGTTTCGATTAGGTGGTATCGCTGGACATGCTGGATTATTTTCAACGGCAGCTGACCTCGCTATTTTTGGTCAAGTCATGTTGCACCGGGGTGCAAAATTCTCCCACGTCATCAATCAAGCAACCTTCGCGTTGATGACCACTCCACGGATGACACCGAGAGGAACTCGAACCTATGGATGGGATCATCAATCCCCCTACTCCAGAAATCGTGGATCCAACCTATCGGACGAAGCATTTGGGCACGGTGGCTTTACCGGGACTGTCTTATGGATAGATCCGACAAAAGATCTTGTTTTTATTTTCCTGAGTAGTCGCCTACATCCCGATGGGGAAGGTTCCATCAATTCAATCGCTGGCGAGATCGCAACGCTGATTGGTAAGGTAGAGCTAAGCAGCATTGAGGTAAAATAAGAACGTCAATCTGATAATCATTTTGGTCGAGTGAAATCAAATCGATTAATGCTCGAATTTGCGTTCGATAGAGTGATTGATCATCCAAACCATTCCTGGTCAACGTGCTGCATTTTATTTACTAAGAATCCGGATCCATTTCCTTAAAGATGTTTGACATATCCCCACGTCTGCTCGTTTTAATCATGATTTCCTGCTTCATTTCATTGGAGATACAAGCAGACGAATCTCAACCCAATATCATCTGGATTTCATGTGAAGACATCAGTCCACACCTGGGATGCTATGGTGACCCCCATGCCATCACTCCAAACTTAGATGCACTTGCCAGCGAGGGAGTAAGATACGCACACGCCTATACATCCGCCGGCGTCTGTGCACCCTGTCGATCAGGAATCATCACCGGGATGTACCAAAATAGTATCGGCACCCATCACATGAGATGTAACGCCAAGCTTCCGCAGTGGTTAATCCCTTTCCCAATTCATCTTAGGCAAGCTGGTTACTTCTGTACGAATAATAGCAAAACCGACTACCAGTTTAGCCAGCCAAACCCAAAACAGATCTGGGACGAATCGGGTTCGCGTGCTCACTGGAAGAATCGCACAGATACAACCAAACCTTTTTTCGCTGTATTTAATTTCACCGGCTGCCACGAAAGCGGGATCGCCAGCGAGTCGAAATATAAACAGGTTACACAGAAGCTGACTCCTGCTCAGAGGCAGCAAGCAGAGGATCTCAAGACACTACCACCCTACTATCCTGACACACCTATTGTCCGGGAAGACTGGAAACGCAATTATGAATTAATCACCGCGATGGATAGCTGGGCTGGTGACTTAATCAATGAATTGAAAGACGAAGATGAGTACGAAAACACCATTATCTTTTTCTGGTCCGACCACGGAATCGGACTCCCACGCGCAAAACGATGGCTATACGAATCAGGAACCCATATCCCTTTGATTGTCAGAATACCGAAGCGGTTTCGTGAGGCAGATCAGGGCACTCCCCACTCAGTGGATGAGCAATTAATTAGTTCTGTTGACTTCGGCCCCACGGTACTCAACCTCGCTGGAATCAAGCTCCCAGCTTATCTTCAAGGACAACCTTTTCTTGGATCAGAATTACCGGAGCCGAGAAAGTATATCTATGGCGCCAGAGATCGTATGGATGAGCGCTACGATATCATTCGAGCTGTGCGAGGCCCTCGTTACCGATATGTCCGCAACTTTGAACCTCCCAAGCCGTACTATCAGTACATGAATACGCCAGAGAAAGGTGCGACAATGAAGGAGATCAGAATTGCTGAGGAATCAGATCAACTCACGAAAGCTGGCAGTCTTTTCTCGGCGAAAGAAAAGCCAGTCGAAGAACTCTATGATCTCCTCAAAGATCCGCACGAAATCAACAACCTTGCACAGAACCCAGCGTACCGAGAAAAAATCGATGAGATGAGGCAGGCTCTAGCCCAGTGGCAAAGAGAGATCGGCGATATCGGACTTGTCCCCGAAGCTGAGATATCCATCGCCGAGGGCCAACTTGGTTCCTGTTTTGAAATTCTTCATCCGGTCGCGGGTCGGTCTACTGTCGAATCACCTGAAGCAATATTAGAAAAACTCGTCGAAACGGCAACGAAAGCATCTATGGGTTCGGACGCCTTGAGTGATTTAGTCTCCGAAGCAGATTCCTCGAATGCCTCCATTCGCTATTGGGCCCTGACAGGAATCGGAAATATCGGCTCCGCAGCGAAATCTGCTGAGCAAGTGGTGAAAGTCGCATTAAAGGATTCTTCACCAAACGTTAGAATTGCAGCAGCACGAGCGGCTGCAAAATTCGGATTAACCGAAAAAGCATTATCCGTACTGAAAGCTGAATTAGAGAGCAAACATCAGTGGGGTAGATTGGCAGCAGCCATCGTACTGGATGAAATGGATGAGCAAGCGCGGCCCGCTTTGGGTGCACTGAAGAACGCTCTGAAAGATCAGCCGAACAAATACATCGTCCGAGTGGCAAACCGTGCGGTGAACGAACTCGAGGGAACGAACAACCAAGTCCCCTAATGCGTAACAGCATGAAGCCATCATTTAGATGACCAGAATTCAATGAGCTTGACTCCCATGAACCGCAATCTCTTTCTCTATACATCAGCTTTGCTCACACTCTCCCTCTGCTCGTGTAGTGCGAGGCACGGTGGACCATCCGATATCGATCCCGATGCCCCTACAGAATTCACGGAAACAGAATCGGGTCTTAAGTACCGTGTTCTGAGAAAAAGTAATGGCGTCAAACCTGTAGGATCCAACGAAGTGGTCGTTGATTACACTGGCTGGCTTGATAACGGCACAATCTTCGACTCCTCCTATGGGAGAGGCGAATCCACAAGCTTTCGGGTTTCTGGCGTTATTGCGGGTTGGACTGAAGGACTTCAGCTGATCGGCGAAGGAGGAATGATCGAGTTGGAAATTCCCTCCGAACTCGGATATGGTGAAACGGGAGCGGGATCTTCCATTCCTCCAAACGCCACCCTCCACTTCAAGGTTGAATTGCATCGCGTCAATCCGTGACGCATCCCGGTGAACCGGAACAAGCCATCAGCACGATCATCTGGAAAGTTTAAATCAAACCGGTACCTTAAAAAAGCAACGCTGGGGATACCGTTCAGCTTGAAGCATGTTCTTGCCAGATCAAGATTTCACCCTTGCCTGGTACTGAATGATCTCCGGAAAATCGGCGATAACAGCCAAGGTTCTCATCGTTTGGAAGCTCACATCCATGTGGCTTCAGAAGATTAGAGTAAACCGAGATAAAGGTCGGATTCATCGCTCCACTCTCTCCAAATGTGGGCATCAAATCAATCGGCTTCAATGAAATGATCGTACCACGCTGCATCACACCCGATCACGCTTGACGCATTGCCGCAAAATTCACTCGCTGCAATCTCGACCAATTCTCGATCCAGAGCTGTGATAATTAAGCGGGTCGCTCGCATCGGAAACGCTTCGGCAAATGTGTCATCGATAATCGGAACGCCGCTCATCATCATCCTTCAATTATCTTGTTTGCCTCCGATTCACAAAGGCCACTTCATCGGCAGCGACCCTAATTCATTGAACGCGGAACCATCATCACTCTGGCATTTCCACTGCCAAGATGCTGACATCGTCTTTTGGTCCATTGACTCGGCACCAACCATCAACAGTGCTTTTCACATGCGCGACAGATTCTTCGAGAGATAGCTCCCCTGTTTCCTCAATCGACTGCAGCATTCGTTGGTCGCCGAGTTCATTGAGATCTTGATCCATTGCCTCGGGTACGCCGTCGGAAAACACGAATAGACGATCCCCCGGTTCAAGCGTCACCTGCTCAAGGTCGTAATCGATCCCGTCGATCCAGCCGATGGCAAAACCCTCTGCAGGAAGGATCTCCGGCTTGCCATTCTTTCTAAAGAGTACCGGAGGAACGTGTCCTGCCGAAACGTATCGTAGAAGTCCAGTTTTTCGGTTGAAGACACCGTAGAACATCGTGAAGTACAGTTCACCCTGATCTTCCATCGGGAACCGCTTGTTAAGCTCCTCCGCTACATCATGGGGCGGAGTGACAAGAGGCGTTCCATCGGGTCCAAGTTGTGCCAAAATGGATGACGAGGAAACACTCCGAGTCATGGAACGGGCAACTGCCACACTGAGAAGAGAAGAAGCAACTCCATGTCCGCTGACATCCACCACGTAAAGAGCAACTTCCTCTTCGCTTAGCGGGAAGTAATTCAGAAAATCACCAGCCAATTCATCACAAGGGATGTACTTCCAAGCAACATCAAGACCCTCAACAACAAAATCACCTGCAGGCAGCAGGGAATGTTGGATACGGGCTGCCGCATCCAAATCACGGGTCATTCTGTCGTTGTGCGATTCAAGCTGATCATTCAACCGCTCTAAGGTCTGATTCTGACGTGAGAGCTCATCTCGGTTACGAGAGAGTTCCTGATTAACGCGAATCAATTCACTGTTCTTTTCAACGGCATTTTCGAATGTACTGATCAAAAGGTTAAGGACTTGCTGGCGTCCGGACTGCACGGTGTAAGTTTTACCTCGCAGGTTAACTTCCAATGCAGCATCTTCTTCTGTGTCATCCACATCAATGGTGCTATGCAGCAAGGAATCTACCCGACCCAGCAGGTAATCTGCTTCATAAGGCTTGGTAACGTAGTTGTCCGCTCCCGCCTGAAGTCCCTCAATGATATCCTCGGGTGACGACAGAGTGCTCAGCAGTATCAATGGGATTCTCTTCAGCGTTCGATCTTGCTTGACCGTTTGGCAAAGCTGATAGCCATTCATTTCTGGCATTTCAATGTCACTGATGATCAAATCGGGAGGATCGTCACGAATAAGATCCAAGGCTGCTGACCCATTTGCCCCCCAACGAACCTCATAGCCCGCTGACTCCAGGCGTTTGAGCAGCATTTTTGCTTGTATTCGGCTATCTTCGGCGATCACGATCCGAATTGATTGATCACTGTTCACAGCGGCGTTTTACCTGCGGTTTTGTCGAATGATTCTTAGCTCTACTAAAGTCTAAAGC
>JAYYHM010000579.1:0-3561 GCA_036148415.1 Planctomycetota bacterium | reverse complement strand
CGTCTCCCAGTACTGAGGCGTCACCCGTTCGACGGAATAGGCTGACTCTGATTGTCGCATCATTTGCTGTTGGCTTTATGCTCTTTGGATCGGCTGCCCTGATGTTTGTAAAACGCGGGCATTGAGACGTCCTATTGAGTGGTTTTACAGAGTATTTAGCCTTCTATAGGTTTGGCAACCAGATGGAATTGGGAGAATGACTGGATGCAGTGTTTTTCGCCTGGCGACGAGCTTTGATACGCACATAGGGAGCGATGTGATTAGCTCGGTCCGCAAAGCTACCTCGCCTTGCTTCTAACTTTGCATGCATCGGTTCGCTCAGATCCTCAATCATAAATCCGGACCGGCAAATACCGCCAATGAGCTGCTCCCATCGGTGAACAAATTCGATCGCACCTTTTTCCCTTAATCGCTGAGCGTTTCTGCTTTGGGAATCGGTACACGGAATGGGATCCGTTCGATAATAGGTGTTTTCGATCTCGTAGCGACCTCTCTCGTTAGGATCAAGAGAGGCCTGTAAGCTAACGGGCTGCTTGTGCTGGCTGATATAAATCCCCCCTGGTCGTGTGACCCGGCCCACCTCACTAAAAACAGGAGCTACATTGGGGATGTAACACGTACTCACCGGGTGAATCACAATGTCAAATTCACCATCTTGAAGCATAGGCAAGCTCTCCATGCTGTTCTCAATCAGACGAAAATGGAATCCCCTTTCCGCAGCCACTTGTCGATCAAGCTCAAGCATCGCGCCGCTGATGTCCACAACTGTGACAATGGCTCCCGCAGCAGCATAAAGAGAGCTCTGACGACCTCCTCCGGCAGCTAAGCAAAGTACGTGCTTACCTGCAATGGAGGAGCCTAGCCAACCTGAGCCGTCTACGGTCCTCAGTGGCGAGGCAAGCTCTTCATCCGTCGCAGGACGGCAAAGCGGTGACTTAGCTGCCGCCATGGAGTCGTAAACCTTGCGATTGTTTTGACGGATTTGTGCCGGATCCATTTTTTGCAAGTGTTGCTTCATGGGCGTGGGTTGGGTTATTTCTGTGCTCTATTTGTCCCTGTTTTACCCTAGGAGAACCATGCCCCACTCGGTAGCGGGGGGTTTTCTTGTGATTTAATTTGTTGGGAAGGGAACTTTTTTGAGCGTCCGGAGTCACAGCGTATGAAGAGACTGGGTAAAGGGCTGAAAAAGCCGATTTTGGAAAGGCTGGGCGGGGCCCCGTCGACCTAACTTTTCCCACGAGACACGAAAAAATGCGTGCTCCGAGGTCAATCGCTTCAAAATAATTCATAATAATAGCCGTCTGCGGTAATTCTTTCCTTTGGTGCTTTAGTCAACCCAAGTCATGAAACTTACCCAAGAACAACTCGATCAGTTAGTTAGCGGGTACATCGACGGTGCTCTTGACGACGATGAGTTCAACCAGTTTCAGGGTTTACTGAAGATCGACTCCTCGATTGCTGACCAACTTAAAAACGCTGTTGAGATCCGCGAGGCAGTAAAGCTTGCCTTTCAGGTGGCTCCCACGGTGAGACCACCGGAGGGCTTTGCTACCGAAATCCTCTCGGCTGCTGTTGCTCGTGCTCATCAAGAAGGGATGGAGCTATCACATCCCTTGATGCGTGTTCAAGAGGAACCCTTCAATCGTTTATCCAAATCCTCGACACAGGTCAGCACTCAAAGGCTCCTGGTCTTTACGGCAGCGATTGCGGCAAGTTTATTAGCTTTCGTTTTCAGTACAGACTTTCTTGACCAGCAATTAAAACCAGGGTTTCCTCTTCTGGCCCAAATTGAATCACCCTCCGTCAACGAGAAAAGCATCGGTGAGTTGACTCAATCGGATTCTGGAGAGAAACAAGGATCTATAGATGGAACCAGCGAAAGTAATATTTCGGTAGCCCAGTCCGTAGCAAACGTCATGGATGCGGAGGGTGAGCTGGAATCCGCCAACAACGCAGGGACAGATTTGCAGAGAGAAGCGGATTTAACCGCAAGTCAGCAGCAAGGCCCAATGATAGCCAGTTCATCCGCTGTGGCAGATCCTAGGATGGGAGAAGCCAATGCTGGAAATCGCTTAGAGGCTCTGCAATCTCCCACCGGAGCGGTTCTCGTTCTGGAATTAAAACAAAGTGAGTCCGGTAGGGAGAGTCAGGCAGTCCGCAACGCGCTGGCTCTCGCAGGAATTCGAAGTGCAAGTCAGATTCCAGTCAAGAAGGAACTGCTTGAGGATCTGATTCAACAGTCGGATTCGCGTCAAGAACTGACTCAAGCTGAAAATCCAGGAGGTTCTGAAACCTCGGTTTTATTTCTTCGTGTTTCGGCGAAACGCTTTGATCAATTTTACCAACTCGTTTGGTCCGATCAACAAGGTGTTGAGTCACTTGCAATGTCAATTGCATTGGATGCACCGCTGTTAAGTTTGGTTGAATCGGTTCGCCGTGACCCGACGACCGTGCAGGACCAGGCGGTATCATTCCAATTTGAAGAGGAGAGAGCTCAGAGCTTATTGCTAGACCGGCTCCAAAAGCTGCCACTTGTTCCTATGGACCGGGAGGTCAGAGCAACTCCATCTCTTGGCTCGGCAGCCGATTTGCAAACACAGATTTTCTTGTTGGTTCGGTAGCCTGACGGAAGCAAAATATGTTCGGCACCCAACCGAAACATGACTATTTCAATGGGCTATCGGCCCAAACGTTGAAGGACAACGTCGAGAGTCTTTTTAAGGGCCGCGCCGCTAGCTCGCATTCCCTGCACTTCTTTTGGCCATAGCTCGATTTCCATGCGGTCGATGACTCCCTTTCTACCTACTACGGTGGGTACTGAAAGAGCAACATCACGAATACCATAGCAACCCGATTGCACGCTACTGACGGGAAGTACTCGGCGTTGATCCAACGCGATCGCATCGATTACATCGCGGATCGCGATTCCTACCGCAAAGCCAGCGCCACCTTTTCGTTTGATTACTTCTGCTCCACTGCCTCGAGTGCGAGTGAATAGTTGGTTTGCCAGGGTCGGTGTCCAACCGGGGTACCTATCCAGAGGCAGGCCAGCGATTGTTGCACTGCTCCAAACAGGAACCATGGAATCACCATGTTCACCGAGGATCAGCGCTTTGGTTTGTGTGGGTGGCGACTTCAGTTGATCGGCAATCAAGGAGCAAAAGCGGATCGTATCGAGTTGGGTGCCCAGTCCGATGACCTGATTGCAGGGGAGACCTAATTCCTTCGCAGCCACGTAAGTGAGAATATCCACAGGATTACTGACAACGAGAATAATTGCATCCGACTTAGGGCCAGCGTTTTTGACATCGCTGAGGATTTGCATAAATAAGTCGGTATTACGGTTGATTAGGTCAAGACGCGATTCATCGGGCTTTCTACGAAGACCCGCAGTAATGCAGATGACATCGCTATCGGCGATGTGTTCGTAACCTCCCCCAACAATCGCTTGATCTGCAACACTTGGCCCACCATGCTGAAGATCTAAAGCTTGGCCGACAGCAAGTTCCTGATTGACGTCAAGCAGAGCGATTTCTCTCGCAACACCACCGCATTGCAACG
>JAYYHM010000578.1:0-13384 GCA_036148415.1 Planctomycetota bacterium | reverse complement strand
TCAATTGATATCGGTGGTTATTACCATCCCGACATCCATAAGGTTAGCCAAGCTATGCGTCCGAGCGAGACCTTCAACCAAGTGATCGAATCTTTGGCATAAGAATCAAGAGTCGAATGATTCCCCAAGAGTTCAGGAGCCAAAAATGAATTCGCTCTCTTCTGAGGGTTGGTTAGCTGGATGATGAGCTGTCAACTGACGCTTCCCCTGAATCAGGATCGATTGTCTGATTTGGATTGACGAATTGCAGATGGGATTTGCGCTTCTGCAAAATCAAGGTTCGTATGGGTGGTGAGAACACGTAGTAGCAGAAGGCAATCGGTAGCGCGAGCCAATGGAGAACCGATGCTCCAATCAACACGAATAGAGCTTGTCCGATCTGATGGGGAGATCGCCTACCTTGCACTAACTGCTGAAAGACGTGTTTGTATTCAAATCGAGATACCATCAAATAGGCAAGGATGAGTGTTAATCCTGCCATGAAATATTGCGAACCGGAGAGAAGCTGCTGTGCAAACCACTGAACATTTTCTGGATATTCGGGATCATTGGCATATCCAGAAAGCTCAGGCATCGCTATCGCGAATGAAGCAAGTGTTCCTGCTGCGGCAGGACTCGGAAGACCATCAAAACCTTCATGGGTATCATCCTCGTCAGTTTCGACATTAAATCGCGCGAGCCGAATGAGGACGCATAATGTGAACAGAACTCCGATACCCCAGCTGATTTTTTGAGGCAAAGCAAATCCTTGTGAGTATTCCCACACGATGACTGCAGGAGCCGTGCCGAAGGTGATTGCATCGCAGAGGCTATCGAGTTCCGCACCAAACTGGCTCTCTTGACCAGTAAGGCGAGCAGCGGATCCATCCAGTGCGTCAAAGAGCATTCCACCAAAAATGAGTGTCCCCGCAATCAAAAGTTGCGTTTCGCTCGTCCACTGTGGGTTGTCGGTCATCACGATGGCAATTGCTGCTAGGCCACAAACGCCATTGCCCAGCGTAAGCATGGTGGGAAGTACTGCTAGGGTGAGTCTACGCTTTCGACGACGTTTCTTGGAGCGTCTTCCCCACGAGGTTGCGCCGAGCGCACGCTCATCCGGTTTAGCCAAGTCGCTGTAATCCAATTCAAGATCATTGGATTGATCATCCTGGCTGGTTTTTGGACCTGAGTGGAGTTCTCGCTTCAATTCGCTCATGCTCGTGGTGTCCAAAGGTTCAAATGTAATCGATCTAACGTGTCGGCTTTGTCGTTAGGCAAACAGATCGTGGGCGCAAACTCACTATCCTTAAACGGATCGGCTTGATAACACTTGCGACTCGGTTCTGCTCCGCAATCGGCGGAGCCAAGACTGCTGGCGTACTCTGCCCATATGTAGACACCGGCCGCGAATCTTACTGGTCTACGACTATCGGCCGAGACAGATTGTAGCCAGAGCTCGATCATTCTGAGAGCTATTCTGTCTCAGGTTCGGTGTGTTTTCGGAAATGTGCGCTAACGCTTATGGTAGGTAGCTAGAGTCGTGCTGCCTGCGCGGATTGTATCGCCAATTTTCGCAGTGATTTCGAGTGCATCTTCCGAGGGGATAAGCAACTCTGTGCGAGATCCTAATTTGATCATCCCGTACATTTGCCCCCGTTCGAGTATGGATCCGGGACGAACCCAGCAGACAATCCTTCTCGCAAATTGGCCGGTGATTTGACGAATACGGAACTTCCTGGCTTCCTTCTCGGTTTGCTGTTCTCCGGTCTCCACTAACACAATGTCCAAATTTTCATTTTCTCGTGCTGACTCCGGTCGAAGCGCGTTGAGGAATTTACCGGGTCGGTAGCGAACCGCAATCACCTTGCCGGGTAACGAAGCCCTATTCGCATGAACATTAAAGATAGAGAGAAAGATTCCAAATTGAATACAGGTGCCAAGTTCAGGATCTTCAATCGTATCAATTTGCACCAGTTTTCCATCAGCAGGCGAGACGACAGTCCCGGGCAGACTGGGTGCCTCGCGTTTGGGATTACGAAAGAACCAAGCTACCAATCCCGCAACGATAAGTGGTGGAATCACGAGCGGAGGCCAAATCACGAAGCCAATTAACGCTAGGAGTAAAAAACCGCCACCAAGAACAATCAACTCCGCGAGACCCGCTCGCACAAATGGCAAGTGATCTCTCCACTTGAATCGGTCATCTGACGCATTCCACCAATAGGTCTCTTGATTCTGATAGAACTTCAGGTCTCTTGAGTCAACGGGTTCAAAGGGCAAGGGACCTCGCTCACCTTGACGTTTAGCTGCCATGGCTTTGACATAGCCGGGTCGGAACATTCGCAAAAGCCGGCGTCGAACTCGTCCCCATGCAAGTTCCATCGACATCACAACACCACCACCCGGCTGTATCGTGGTCAATCGTGGATCCATTTCTGTGGGTTGTTCCATGCTATCTAACTCTTGCATGACTCCGGTTCCTCAACCTGAATTGCTGGGTGGAAAACGTTTTGACCTTTTGAGCGACTTTTGCGTGATTGATCGGAAAGGGTATCAGCAGAGAAGAATCACTGTCGAGGCTCGGTTGCTGATAATGTCAGAAAAGAAAACGCGACTTTCCCGTTTTTAGCAAAAAAATCCGGTATGTAATTCGATTTTTCTTGTCATGGAAAATCCGGGTGCCGACTGAAGAATGAGCGAGGTGTTGGCAGGAAATGACAGAATACTTGATACTTTAAACTGCAATCACTTCATTCAGCGGCATCGGTCTCACTGTGTGGCAAGCTCGAGTCGGTTGCAGTACTTTGTACGTTCTTTCACTTTGAGGATTGTGGTCAGGTGGTTGTTGCGACTGCTTGATTGCCTTGTAGGGTGGTACCAGAGCCCGAAACTCTCGAGCATTTGGACTCGCGAGCATTTGGCGCATGCGGCAGAGCTCTACTCGATTCAACTCGAAATACCAACACGAAAACAGCAATTGGAAGGGAGCCAGCGTCTCACAAGACGCGCAGCGCTGAGAAAAATCAAAATGTTGACACCCCGATATCTTCTACCTTTTGATTCGCGCAGAGCACTGCATCGTTTTACCGACATTCTTATTGTCGGTGGCGGACTTGCGGGTTTGCGTGCTGCCAATGCGGTAGCAACACACCAGAGTGTGTTGCTCGTGACCAAGGATCGCTTAGCAGAGTCCAGCAGCTCCTACGCTCAGGGGGGGATAGCGGGAGTGCTTGACCCTGAAGATTGTTTTGAGTCGCACGCTGAGGACACATTGGGGGCAGGGGGAAATCTGTGTGATCCCGAGATCGTTGACATGGTCGTCAGGGAGGGGCCCAGGCGGATCGAAGAACTGGTGAATTGGGGTACGCAGTTTGACCAACGCGAGGGAACACTCCTGTTAGGCCGGGAAGGTGGGCACAGTCGCGAAAGGATCGTGCACGCTTACGGTGATGCCACTGGCCGCGAAGTCATGCGTGCGATGATCGATCGGACGCGAGAAAAAGAGAATATTGATATTTGGGAGGATGCCTTCACGGCTGACTTATTGACTCACGAAGGTCGTTGTCGCGGTGCACTGATTATTCAGAAGGGAAAGCAGCCAGTAATTGTTTGGGCAAAGGAGACGATACTTTGTTCTGGCGGTACAGGTCAGATATTCCGTGAGTCGACTAATCCGCTTGTTGCCACAGGAGATGGTCAGGCACTCGCGTTTCGAGCGGGCGTAGAGTTGCGTGATATGGAGTTCATGCAATTCCATCCCACCGTGCTTTACATTGCCGGCGCGTCTCGTTCTTTGATCACCGAAGCGCTTCGGGGCGAAGGTGCTCGTTTGGTCGATTGCCATGGTGATCGTTTCATGCTCGCATATGATGAACGGGGAGAACTTGCCCCTCGCGACATCGTCAGTCAGTCAATCATTCGACAGATGGAAAAAACAAAGCATTCCAATGTCTATTTGGACCTAACGCATTTGGATTCCAGCTTCGTTTATCGTCGCTTCCCCGGTATCGCTAAAGCCTGTGCCAAGTTTGGACTTGATATTGCTTCGGATCGAATTCCTGTTCGCCCCGGTGCCCATTACATGATTGGTGGGGTTTCGATCAACCGACAAGGGGGAACTTCGTTGCCAGGCTTATGGGCTGCAGGAGAAGTCACCAGCAGTGGTCTTCACGGTGCCAACCGACTCGCGAGTAATAGCTTGCTTGAAGGGTTGGTCTATGGAGCTCACGCGGGAGAATCCGCCTCGAGAGCGGCAGCAGAGAGCTCGCAGCGGATGATCGCCGCTCCCCTTGAGAACCCGGTTCGCCCGCCAAGTGAAGCGTTTGACGTTGCTGATGTGAGAGTATCGCTGAAAAGTTTGATGGGGCGTTTGGTGGGAGTCGAGCGACATGCTGAGGGGCTGCAGGAAGCTTTAGATTCCATCCGCACCTTGGCTGCTTACGTGATGCCGCATCAGTTTGACTCCATTCAAGGTTGGGAATTGCAGAACATGCTGTTGCTCTCTTCCTGCATCGTCGATTCGGCGTTGTGCCGAACGGAGTCGCGAGGTGTTCATTTTCGCAGTGATTATCCCCTGGTCGATGATCAGAATTGGAGGAGGCACGTGACCGTGCGAATCGACGTGGATGGTGGGCACCCGCAACGAAGTGATCCGCTCAGCCCCACTAAGCAGATCACACCTGTTTGAATCGAATGATTACATGAACGGGTTATCAATAAGTTCACACTCGGATACGGTTCATGATCGGACCAGGTGAACTTAGATTTCAATGATGCAAATTGCGAGGAAGGATCGGGGCCCACAATGACAAAGGCGAAGCAATGCAAGATCTGAGTGATGGATATGTTGAAGTCAATGGCGTCCGCCTTAAGCTGTCCCAGCCCTACATCGGTTCTACGCAGTGGATTGGTCAGCGAGAAATTCTAGTGCAGTTACTTGCATGCTGGATCACTGTGGATGAAGCCGATCTACCTTTGACCCCACGATTGGTTGGTGCTCCAGGTATGGGAAAGACGCAGCTAGTTATCGCGGCCGCGAAAGAGCAGGAGTTGCCTCTTTACATCTACCAGTGCACCGCTGACACGCGCCCGGAAGATCTTCTGATTACTCCGGTTCTCAGCCAGGATGGGAACATCTCCTACCACGCTTCACCGTTGGTGTCAGCGATGCTTTGCGGGGGTATCTGCTTGCTTGATGAAGGAAATAGGATGAATGAAAAGTCGTGGGCGTCGCTCGCGCCGCTATTCGATGGCCGCAGAATGGTAGAGTCGATTGTTGCAGGAATTCAAATTCCAGCATCGAGCGAGTTCCGCGCGGCGATCACGATGAATGACGATGAGTCAACTTTTGAAATCCCGGATTACATCCTCAGCCGCCTCCAACCCACATTGAAAGTGGGTTTTCCTAACAGGCAGGATGAAATGGAAATCCTGCGTTATCACCTGCCCTATGCCGAGGCAGAGATGCTCGCCATGACCGTCGACTTCCTTCAAACCTCTCACCAGCTCAAGTTGGATTTTTCACCGAGAGATGGTATCAATGTGCTGCGATACGCGCTGAAGCGACTGCAGCAAGACTCGACCCACCCTTTGAGCCGGGATGAAGCCTGGCAGGAAGCATTGGAGCGGTGTTTGGGCGAGGAGGCGAGCGATCTCGAGGAGCTCGCCAAACGCAAGAAACGAGCTTTGGGAGGCGAAGCCGTTCCCCTCGGGCTAGCGGATCTGTTCTTTGATCCAGATGATCCTCTGCATCCGGACCGAGATGATGATGATGATGACTTCGAGTGATTCAGGCCCGAGCGACGTGAAGTGTTTCGATTTCCTCCAAGTAAGCGAGTGAGTTCTTTATTTTGCAGCCCAGCGGTTAGAACTGAGCCCGCGGGTTTGGAAGGGGGTGAATCCAAGTACCCCTGCAGAGTTATTTTTTTAGTAGTGAGGGCGTTATTTCTTGGCTATCAGCCAGAAGAAGTCAGATTATGCCGCTTCTAGATGACTGAGTCCGCAGAAAGCGGGAAGGTTGGCATAGGCAAAATTGGAAAACTCAGCAATATTTTCCCTATCCAACCGTTTTCACACCGAGGTAACAGGGACGGAATGTGCTCGCAGAGATTCAATTTGAGCTCCGAGAGCAATACCGTGGGAGCCATCGTTGGAACTTTTTGGCACCCTTAGCCGTCCTAATACTTCGGTCCGAGCACGGAAGGTCGGGCCAGCTGGGCAGTATTTACTGACATTTCAGCTGAATTCATAGCGAGTGGCGGCGTCAGCCTAGGCACACTTCACTCGTCTATACTTATCGATATTTTTCAAGTTAGGAGAAGCAAATTCAGCAAATGTTTGCGGGTTCTGAGGGTCCAATTATACTTGGCGACTGTATACACGCAGAAGTACCAGCTCGGTGCGGAGGGTGTGTTCAAGTCGTTAGGTGCAGTTTTGGACGATTTCCCGCGTTGAACACGTTGCTAGCTGCTTTTCCTACTACCACCATTTCACTGTGAGCCCAGTTGATGCATAAGCTGGAATCACATCGCCTGGAAGGTTCGGTCTATGACCTCGCGTAAGCGAAAAAATATTTCGACGGTCTCTTCACTTGACAGTGACGCACGCAAACTCAGTAAAGAACGTCCGGATGGGCGAAAGCTGAGTCGAAACAAGCGGCGTCGACACATTCTGGAGACTTTGGAGCCAAGGCAATTGCTGGCTGGTCCGCAGTTGATCGGCATACAGCCGAATGTTGGCGAATTGATCGTGGAAGGATCCAATCTGGATACTGCGCCTCGAGCGTTGACGCTGAGGTTTGATCAAGACCAAAGCATCGATCCGAGTACGTTCGACGGAGTTAAGATATCGCGCGCGGGCGATGACGGCCAACTGGGAACGTCTGATGATATCGTGATTCAGCCGGGCTTGGTCACTCTTGCCGACAACGCAGAAAACGAAGTCATCGTTCGATTCTCAGAGACTCTGCCTGATGATCAGTATCAGGTAGAGGTGTTTGGCTATGACGATGCTTCGCAAGGAGTTGTGGGTCTTCGGAACACGCGAGGTGAACTGCTTCAACCACGAGCTACTGGACAGCGGATCGACACAACCCGCTTCAATTTGAAACTCGGTGCGTTGATCGAAGCGGTGATCCCCCAACCCGTTATCAGGCAACCCGACGGAACTTTGCGTCAGAACCGCGATGAAATCGTTGTCTACTTTAATGAAGACCCGATGTTCGTCGAGAACGACGAGAGCGGCAATCCTACTATTCGCTCCGTTGAGCATCCCCGGTTTTATCAACTGTTCCTGACTCAGGGGACCGTACGAAATACTGACGATGCAATTTATCAGCCCGAGCAAGTGGTTTATGACTCTGCCACGCACACCGCCAGATTGATCTTTGCAGCGGATCTGAACGAGCTACCAGCGGTTAACGCTGGTAGTGGTCCTCTCGCGGATGCGGACACGGATCTCGCAGGAGTGGGAATTGAGGGTGGAACGTTCCGGCTACGCATTGGAACAGCTGTCGACGAACGCGTTGATGTGATTTTGCCACCCATGGAAACCGCGGTGGTTGCATCCGCCGTGGTCGATTTTGGTGTGGAAGGACTTTCGCTTCGATTCGCAGAGAGCTCCGTCATTGGAGAGGATACCGCGGGACGCCAAATCAGCTTTATCGACACGGGTGCTGGTGCGCTCGGCCATACACTGGATGGTTTGACAGGAGAGGTGGTCTTCAACCTGGGCGGTACTTCCCCGACCATTCAGGAATTGATTGACTACATCGCGGATCCCATCAATGGCTTGGACTCCGAAATCAGCCTTGCCGCGACTCCACAGAACACAGTCGACCTCAATAGCACTCTCGTTCCCGGCCGCTTGGTGGGATCACCATCCACCAGTCTCGTCGCCGTGGGGGATACTCTTGAATCTGCATTGGATGTCGGAGTCTTTGGGCAAGGTGGTGCACTGACTAGCTTACTGTTAAGCGAGACTATTGACCCGCAGACAGTCGTCATTCAGCCGATTGGTTCAGATAACGACCCAGGTTCCGATGATCGATTTACACATATCAATCCCGACTACGCTGCGGATATTGCCCCGGGCGTGACGGATATTGCTTACAACTTCCAAGGTATCTTCGCAACAGATGCGGACACGGGTACTGACTATCTCAATCAGATCACCGAGGTTCAGAAGACCCGAATCCGTGAAGCGCTGGACCTATGGGCCAGCAAGATAGGTGTGCAGTTTCGAGAAACCTCTTCCGACGGAATCACCTTCGCAGTCGGAGATCATTCACGCTTGGAAGATGCACCGACCGCTGCGGCGACCGATCAGTATGACCAAGACATCAATGCCTATGTGCGAATTCCCAACGATCCGAACGGTGCAGGTGGATACGCCGATGCGGCTTTAGTTTTCGATAAATCCATCGATTTCAATGAAGACTACGGAGAGGATTTCACTCGTAAGAGTGTCGCTGGAATTGGTCTCCTGTTGGGCCTTGAGCAGGTGTCAGATCTTCTCTCCATGTCGGCTGCGGATGTTTCCACCACGGATCGTGGTGATTTAACACCCACCATCATGGGACTCAATTCGTCATTCTTGAACGCTTCGATCGAATCACTCTCGGATTTGGAGCCGGTATTCCCAAGCAACTACGACGTCGTGCATGGTCAATACCTGCATCGCACCGACAGTGTTGATATCGACCTGTTCCGTTTCGTGGTGGATTTGGACGACCCAACACAGGTCGGAACGCTTACAGCGGAAACCTTCTCGGAGCGTCTAGCGGACTCCAGCCTACTCGATACCGAACTGACTCTGTTCGAAGAAGTATCAGCAAGCGTCACAACGGATTTCGGTCTAGGCTCTGACATGGTCATGCAGATCGAATCCTTACGGCCCGGTCGCTTAGGGAACAATGCTGCCATCTCCTTTGTTCAGTCGGATAGAGGTCCTGGCGATACGGAGATTCGGGTCCTGCAAGCACTCGACCAATCGGGCAATCCTTCTCCTAACGGCATTCTGGTAAACCTTCCTCGGCTAGGTCCGAATGTTACTGAGGTTTTGGTTTCGGACTTGGTAGATGCGATCAACAATCATCCATTTGCCAGTTCTATTTTTAGGGCGACCGTGACCGTTGGAGATGTGAGTACCGATATCGGCGCCGCAGACCTCACTACCTTCTCGCCTCTTCTGCTTTCGGGCGGAGGGATTGAGAAAGTTCATCGGAACGATGATTACTTTGGTGAAGACTCGCGAATCGTTGCCTCATTGGGTGAGGGAGTTTATTACCTCGGTGTAGCTGCTAGCGGTAACGATCAGTACGACCCAACCATTCCCGGAACGGGTAACGGTGGTCGAACCCAAGGCGACTATGAACTGCATTTGAAGTTCCAGCCTCAAGTCGATGAGCTGGATGTTCTCAGGGATGAAGATAGCAGTCGGGTTGGAGTACCTGGAACAGCCATTGATGGAGATGGGGACGGAGTTCCCGGTGGTGTCAATAATTTCTGGTTCGAAACTCGAGCTCTCGAACGCCGCGTGACGGTTGAGGGCGATGGTCAACGAGTCGAATCGGGGCAAGTGATGGAGATTGTCAGCGGTAACGGTATCGTACGTCAGTACGAATTCGTGACGGTTTCGGGTGGCGCTGCGCCAGGCAATATCGAAGTCCTGTATAGCCCTCTCGACACACAAGCAGATCTTGCAGCAAAGCTTGAAGCCGCAATCAACGGCCAGACCGCTAACACCGGTGTAACGGTAACGACGGTTGCTGGGGTTGTGCCCGTGCTTGAGTTCAGCGGCGAGCGAAGTATCGAGTTTTCCAATGACTTTGAAGGTATGGAAATCATTGGTCGAACGATCTTTGTGGATAAACTTGCCAGTCCATTCGCCGAGGGTACTCTCGCTAGACCGTTTAACAATATTGCTAATTCAGCCGTGGCCAATGCCTTCGGTTCTTCTTCCTACGGTGACATTGTTCGGATTGTCGGCAATGGAGGTATTGATGGTAACATTACCACCGAAGGTGATAATTTCAGTTATCGAATCGGTACCGCTGAGAATGGTGGAGCCGCATTAACCGATGGACGTTCCATGAACGTTCCAAGCGGTGTGACGACCATGATTGATGCCGGGGCCGCTTTCAAACTGCGTAACTCCTACATCAATGTGGGAAGTAGCACGGTTCAAATTGATCGCAGCAATGGTGCACTACAGGTTCTTGGGACACCGAGATTATTGGACCTCAGTCTAAGCGGTGATCCGGTTGCCACCACTTTGCTCGGTGAAGAAAATCAAGTCAGCACGGAAGGCTTCTCCGATGGAAGTGTCATTTTCACCAGCACGCGGGACCGATCGGTCGATCAAGCGGCTTCCGGAAGCAGCCCTGCTCCGGATTCGGGGAACTGGGGCGGTCTCATCTTCCGACGTGATATTGACCGAGCAGAAGGCCGACGCGATCGCGAAGATGACGGTATCTTCCTTCAAACCGTAAACCACGCGGAGGTCCGTTACGGGGGCGGTTCAAATGTACTGATTGATTCGGTCCAGCAGTTAGTCAACCCAATTCAAATCGTCGATATGCGTCCGAACGTGACCTTCAATCAGGTGACGTTCAGTGCGGATTCAGCCATTAGCGCGGCACCCAACAGTTTTGAAGAAACGAGTTTCCAAGCTCCTCAGTATCAACGCGGTGGAGATTTTACGGCTGACTACGATCGAGTGGGTCCCGATATCCACAACAACTTGTTGGTTGAAAACAGTATCAACGGCTTGTTTGTTCGGGTCACTACCACTCCTGTCGACCTACCAAAAGAATTCACCGTCGCTGCCAGACTCGATGATACCGATGTGGTTCATTACGTTGCAGAGAATCTGAAGGTTGCCGGATCACCGGGTGGTTCGATTCAAGATGATGTGCGTCCGACCTGGCAAAATGTCACGTGGCAGCCGTTGTCAACAGGACAACTTTTAGGTGGCAACACCTACAATTACAAGTTGACTTATGTTGACGCAGATGGTTTTGAGTCGCTGGCTTCAGATCCGTTCGAGGTTGCTATTCCACTGGCTCTGACTAACGCCAGTGTTGAGTTAACCGCGTTACCCACTGTCGGTGGAACCAGCGAGTATGTCTCGCGACGTCTCTATCGAGAGGATCCCGCTACGCCTGGAGAGTTCTATCTCGTTGCCTACCTTGACGCCGGGTCGGTGAGCTTCATCGATGATGGCTCGAGGCAAGATGCTTTCTTGGATCCAGCACACCAAGGTATCCGTGGACGGGTAGACGCTTCGTTGGTGATGGATGCAGGTTTAATCGTCAAGCTACGAGGTTCTCGGATTGAACTCGGCCACGGAACGCAGTTCCTCGCTGAGGCCGATGCCACCAATCAAGTGATCTTCACCAGTTCACTGGATGATCGCTACGGAGTGGGCGGAACTTTTGACACCAATAATGACGAAGGTGATACCACTGCCAGTCGTGGTGACTGGTCAGGGATCTATGCCGGACCCAACTCAACCCTTAGTTTCGACAATGTGATCCTTGCGAACGCCGGTGGTATTAGTTTGCTGCGTGGTGGTCTTGCACGCGGCTTTGCACCGATTGAACTTACGCAGGCAGAAGGTCGAATCACTAATTCTCGATTCGAGACCAATGACACAGGACAAGATGGTGCAGGACCAGCAGGTCGCTTCGGTCTGCTATCACTGAACGGAGTTTCGGCCAATGACCCTGCAAGTCGGTCCCACGTGCGTGATGCCATTTCAACCATTATGGTTCGCGGTTCGCAGCCAGTAATCGTTGGAAACACCTTCTATGACAATCGTGGCACGATCATCAACATCGATATTGAATCTCTCGGAGCAAATCATCGTGTTGACCCGGGTCGAGCCACAGGAGAGATCGATCGGTTCAGCGGTTTGGATGATAACTATGGCCCATTGGTGCGTCAGAACCGCTATGAAAATGTTGTTTTCCAAGGTGTGAATCAAAACGACGGCAACTCACAATTATCGGGTCTCGAAATACGGGGTGGTCAGATCACCACGGAGACCATCTTTGATGACACTGATATTGCTCACCTGCTCTTTGATAATATCGAAGTCGGCAACTTCCATAGTTCAGGCGGCTTGCGTTTGATGAGCCGACCAGATGAAAGTCTGGTTGTCAAATTCTCGGGCTTGGGGACTCCCAACAGCGCTAACGAAGGAACCGGTATCACCGCTTCGGGCGAGGTCGGTAATACGGATCGGATTGGAGGTGCGGTGCATGTTCTTGGGTTGCCCGGAGCACCCGTTGTACTGACCAGCATCCATGATGACTCGGTGGGTGCTGGTATGTCACCCGATGGATCTTCGTTTACCTATCATGATGGCGACGGAGTTTCGACACGTGCGATGCCAAACGACTGGCGTGGCATCTTCCTAGATCAATACAGCAACGATAACAACATCCTAGTTTTACCAGAGCTTGAGCTTCTGACTGAAGTTCCTCCTGGTCTTAACTCGTCAGTTGACAATGCTCAGTACCTCGGCGAGCTCGCAAAAGATGTGATCACCGCCGATCATGCCCGCCGGGCGGGGTTTGAGGTTCAGGGTTACCTTGGTGGTAGCACCGACATCGATGCGTACAGTTTCACCGCATCCCCCGGCACGCCAGTTTGGGTGGATATTGACTCAACCAGTTTCACTCTCGATACCGTCATTGAAGTTCTGGACGCGGAGGGGAATGTTCTAGCGCGGAGTGATAATAGCTTCGCGGAGACGGCCACAGCAACAACTCAGGGAATAGATCCAGCTGAAGTCACGATCTTTGATCCTACGCTTGATGATGGTGTGACCCGTTCACTTCAGGTGGACCCCGAGTTCTACGCGGAGCCCAATCGGAATGATTTCGGTCTCTATGACGATTTTGGCTCCTACAATCTGCGGGATGCCGGTATCCATCTTTCCTTACCCGGTAACTCCACAGACCCAAGTGCAAGAAGCGTTTACTTCCTGCGTGTTCGCAGTGCTTCTTTGAATCCTGATGACGCAGGCGGAGGTATAACCGGTGGACATTATCGGATGCAATTGCGGCTCACCGAAGAGCAAGCCTTCCCAGGCAGTTTGGTGCGTTACGCGGATATCCGGTATTCCAACCAAGGGATTCACGTTCAAGGCTTGATGTCGAATTCGCCACTGCTTGGGGAGGTTCAAGAGAACGAAGTGGCAGTTCAAGCGGAATTTTTGCCTGACCCAATCACCGGTGGTTTTCAGGCCTACAATAATGTCGCGGTGGGCGGGTCCGTTGGTAGTGGGGCCCAGTATGTTGGGAATCTAAGTACCAATGATCGCGGTGTGATTGGCATTGGTGGGACCATTGGTAACCCAGCCAACTTCCTGAACGATCCACTTGCCTACAACCCTGACG
>JAYYHM010000577.1:0-4714 GCA_036148415.1 Planctomycetota bacterium | reverse complement strand
CATTGCCGCATCGGTTCTCTCCTGAAGATTGACCGTCAGGTTGAGAATTTTTCCAAAGCGATTTACTTCTAACTGCACGGAAGTTCCTGGACGTCGAACCGCAACAGTATTGACGAGCTGAGAGCCTCCCCTGCAAGGCTTACCGTCAATCTTGGTCACCACATCTCCGGGTTGCAGACCCGCGACGGCAGCCGGATTTCCTTCGAGTACACCTCCGATCAACGCGCCTCGACTGACCTTCAAATCGTAGGCTTCAGCGGTGGCAGGGGTTACATCAACGACTTGAGCGCCAAGAAATCCACGACGCACCTCACCGGTCTCAATGATGGAACTCAATACGGGCTCTGCCAAACTCACAGGGATTGCAAAACCAATGCCCGCGCTCGCGCCGCTACGCGAGAGAATAGCTGTATTGATACCAATCAATTCACCTCTTAAATTCACCAAGGGCCCCCCTGAATTACCGGGGTTGATCGCTGCGTCAGTCTGAAGAAAATCCTCAAGGCCGTTGCCGTCAGCAATGATACCTTGTCGGCGATTCTTTCCGCTAATGATGCCGCTGGTGACGGTCTGATCCAAGCCGAAGGGACTCCCAATCGCAACCACCCAATCACCCACCTGAACCTCATCCGAATTACCGAAAGGTGCCGCCTGAATACCAGGGAGATCAATCTTAATTACCGCAAGATCCGTCTGCGGGTCGGTCCCTACAATCTCACCGCGGACTTTGCGACCGTCAGCAAGCTCGACATTTAGTTCATCAGCTCCCTCGACTACATGATTATTGGTGAGAATATATCCTTCGGGCCGCACAATGACGCCGCTCCCCATCCCTGATGCGGATTCAGGTTCACGAGGCATCCCGAAAAACTCTCTGTAGGATCGCGACATCCCGCTTCGGGAACTGATCTGTCTCGTGCTGATACTCACCACGCTGGGACGGATCGCTTCGGCAACATTTCTAAATGCCTTGGATAGACCCTCTGCCTGTGCCAGAAACTGCTCATTGACGATTGGGGTTCGTCCAGTCTCGGAAATATTCTGTGCGAGTAGAAAATCTCGCGGGGACGCGAGGAAAGACGACGCGGAGATGGCAATCGCCCCTCCAAGGACCAACAAAAAAAAGCCCTGGCCGATACGACGACACTTGCAATTCATGTAGGAAACTCCAAACAAAGCAAAATTTCAATGCGACCGGATTGGTTTGTAAAATTGACTTAATGCACTTTATAATTTCAAAACGTCAAGTCAAATCAAGGGCATAAAACCTAGAAGCCCCCCAGTTTCGGGCCCTTGCCGCCCCGTTCGGCTCCCAGAGACCCCGTGTAGCACCTTATCATGTCGATCCTTTTCGTCCTGATTGTCTTCGTTATCACGGCGGGGACTGGCTTTCTGGCCGTGGGCATCATGATCGGGATCCATCTGGGCCGCAAACCTCGCACCCGCTTATCCCAGAAAAATCCGAAATCCCTATCACCACGCAATTCACTACCCAATAGAGAGGTCGCATCAGGCGAGCCCTCCAAGTCAAAATCAGGTGACAGCTTGGACGGTCAGTCTGCGGCTGAAGAGATTGAAGTGTTGCGAAGTCATCAAAACGAACTACAGGATCGACTTTGTGATGCAGAACTTCGCATGAAGCGACAAGCTGAACAGATTCACGACTACCTTACCGAAGCACGTACTGATGAGCTCACCGGACTACCGAATCGTCGTGAAATCGAGAGGCGATGCGCCTTGGAGATCGAAAAAGGTGTCTCAGGCTCTAGTCCGCTTGTCATCACAATCGTCGATGTGGATCACTTCAAAAGGATCAATGACCGGTTTGGTCATTCCGCTGGGGATGAGACACTTCGCGCGATCGCGAGAGCTTTCAAAGAGCACTTGAACTCCGATAGCACAGCTGCTCGCTTTGGCGGGGAAGAATTTCTCATTGTTTCGCGTTCATCTCTGCAGGACACCGTAAAGGATGTAGAAGAGATGCGAGTTCGGCTCTCTCGCCATCCTCTCCAAATCGGGGCGGAGAAAACCCCTATCTGCATCAGCGCTGGCATCTGCGAAATCCTACCCGAAACGAGTTTTGAGCTGGCGATGCGACGAGCAGACCAGGCGCTTTACGAAGCCAAACGTGGAGGAAGAAACTCGGTTTGGTGGCATGACGGCTCGCGAGCCATTCGCCAGTAAACAAGAGAATCCATCTTTTCGGTAAGCTCGCATCCACCCCATCTTAAAAATTGCTGGTTTTTTGCAGCAGATTTGCATCAACTTTGATTGCGGTAGGAAGGTCAAATCGTGATAATTGGCGTTCAGCAGTAAAGCGGTGGCAGACGAAAGTCGAGTTGGTCCGCCTGCCCTCACCTCATCATTAAATGCACTCTAACCAAGATGAGCACCATGTCGAACCATCCAAGTCCCGAACAGATCGCAGAGCAGAAAACGCTCTTTGGGCACCCCACCGGTCTTTACATGCTGTTCTTCGCCGAAATGTGGGAACGATTTTCATATTACGGAATGCGAGCCCTGCTGGTGCTTTACATCATCAAAGGCTTTCTGCAAAAGGGTGATGGAGAGGCCTACGCGATCTACGGAGCCTACACCTCGCTGGTCTACGCCACTCCGTTTATCGGCGGAATGATCGCTGACAAACTCCTCGGTGCGCGGCGTGCTGTCATTCTAGGCGGGCTCTTGATGGCAGCTGGCCATCTCGTGATGACCATTGAAAGTGAACAGCCCTTCTTCATAGCGCTTGCGCTATTGATTGTGGGGAACGGATTTTTCAAACCGAACATCTCTACGATTGTGGGCTCCCTTTACCCTGACGGATCACCGCAGAGAGATGCGGGATTTACCATTTTCTATATCGGTATTAACCTCGGCGCCGCCATGGCCCCACTCTTGTGCGGGTACGTTGGAGAAAAGTACGGATGGCATTATGGTTTCGGCCTAGCAACGATAGGAATGCTGGTAGGTTTGGCAGTCTTTGTTGCGCCTGCAGCGATCACCCGCCTACTGATCCTCGGTGCAGCAGTGATTAGTGGGTTGATGATGATCTACCTCAACTTGAATGAAGTGATCTACGCTCTCGGCCCCAATGCTCTCGTTGCGATCTGTTTGATTTTCTCAGGAGTCATTGCTTTCGTTGCACTTGGAAAATCAGCTCTACCTGCTTGGGCAGGTGAAGCACCTTCCATGGACAAGCTGAAAAGAAGAGTGGCCGGCCCCATCACGGCGGAATGGGCCGTCTACCTAGGTTCGGTCCTGAGCGTTGGAATCATCTCCGTCATGGTTGCCAAAGATGGGGTCGCAGGCTACGCGTTGATCGTGGGAGGTGGCGCTGCACTAATACATCTGATTATAGCCACGGTCAAATCACCCAAAATTGAGCGAGAGCGTCTCCAGGTTGTTCTGATCTTGATGTTCTTTACCATGCTTTTCTGGGCATTTTTCGAGCAAGCGGGAAGCAGTATCAATCTCTTTACGGATCGAAATGTCAATCGAGTTTTCGCGGAAGAGACCATTACTGAGTCCCAAGTCGGAACAACGGTCAAGGTGGAGGTCAGCCAAGGGCTAACTGGTTACACCCTAGGCGAGCAGATGATCACCATGGGTGAGATTGATAAATGGAAAGAGGAGGGTAAAACTGCGATTGATTGGCCAGTCTCCAGTGACGATGTGGGTATGACATCGAAGGGGTCCGAAGTCGCGACCAGTCAATATCAGGCCGCCAACCCCATGTTTATCATGCTATTTGGCTTGGTATTTTCCTCTCTGTGGGTCTTCATGGGAAAACGGAACATCGAACCCAGCACGCCCGTAAAATTCGCCCTGGGTATCCTCCAACTTGGATTGGCATTTGGAGTCCTCTGGTACGCGGCGGTCAATCCAGATTCGCGTGGAATGGTAAATATGGGCTGGCTTCTCCTCTCCTACCTATTGATTACAACGGGTGAACTCTGCTTGAGTCCGGTTGGCCTTTCCATGGTGACCAAACTTGCACCCAAAAGCATTGTCAGCATGGTGATGGGAGCGTGGTTTCTGGCCACCGCATTTTCGAATTACCTCGCTGCACTGATTGCTATGTTCACTGGTGTTGAACATGGTGGCGATAGTGACATCTTTCCCCCACCGAGCGAGACCGTGCAAACCTATGCGGACGTCTTTGGTCCGATTGCAGTCGCCTCGATCATGTCAGCCGTGATCGTTTTGTTGATCTCGCCTCTCCTCACGCGTTGGATGCACGAAAACGAGGCAGAGGGAGCATAAGTCACTAGAGACCCATGCTCGGAGCCGATACCTGCACCTTAGCCGAAGCCTACAGGGTAGAAATGGAGTCACCTCGTTAGCCCTCAATGAATAGCACGGAAACCAACCGACTACTCGGATTGATTAGACGCGTGCTGCGAGACTGCAGCATGCTTTACAAACGGTGCGGAAAGTGGATGGTGCGTCGGTATCCCAACTTGATCGAAGGGGATACACAAGAGTTCCTTGAGCTCACGGATGACCTACATCGCGGCTTGATTATTAAAGTCTATGTGGAAATCTTGCAAGCAGATGATCGATGGTCTGCTACGGAAAAGCTGATCGCTGCAGAGATGATTGAACATCTCTGGGGAAATCAACTCCGAGGTGCTGAACTCCGCGAGGCAGCTACTGCATTTTTTTGCAAGCCGATTCATTGTCATGGGAGTCCCTAGTTGCACCATTCGTCCGT
>JAYYHM010000576.1:0-6181 GCA_036148415.1 Planctomycetota bacterium | reverse complement strand
GTAGTCGGGTGGACTTGCTGTCCATTAAGATGTACGTCGACATGAATCGGTCCGGATAGCATCAAATGCTTCCCGTTGTAAAGCTGCAGAGCAACACTGGAATCATGATAATCCACATGCATCCGTCCGCTTCGGACATTCCAACCCGCCATCATCACTGCAAGCTTAGCTTTGGAATCATGCATCATCGTTTCAGGCAGCGAAACCTCCCAAGCCAGTGGCGGTTGCTTCGGAGCTTTCCCCACTACCGCGTCTCTGGCATTTGCGAAGCTCTCCTTATCAAAGTTTACGGCTTGATCGAGCAAGCCGTCCGACACAACATCATCTTTTAAATTATTCAAATCCGCTGCCGAGAAGCCTGTACTACCTCGCTGCCCCGAAAGCCCGATGACCCACCGCGAAATCTGTTTTCCGATATCGCTCCAAAGACTCTCTTGGACCTCCCCAAGGCCGCGAACGAGCCCCAATGTCTGAAGGCGGATCAAGGACGCTAATACGAGCCTCGCACCTTTCCCACCCTGAATCGCACGAGGAACAGAATCCGATTCATTCTTGCACCAATTGGAGAATGCCTGTTCAGCGGCTCGCCGGAAAGAGGATTCACCTGAATTGCCCACCGGGTCACCACCGATTAACAGATGTAGAATCCAACCCAACTCAGCACCGAGCAAAAGGTAAACGGGATCGCTCACGTCTGAATGCTGCATCACATCAGCATGAATCGATACCAGTCGGTTGCAAAGCGACAAGAACTCCTCCTCGCCCACTTCTGGGTGCAGCGTTGGAAGTGCCGCAGCAAGCATCACAGTCAACGCCGCATCGACGCGGTTCATCGGTAGGCGGTCAGACACCTTGATCAGCCACTGATGAATCGCGATGATCAAATCGTCGCTGTGGTGGGAATCGGTAAGTGGCCAACTACATGCTCTACTGGAGAGCGTTATCGCTAAATCACTTGAAGCAATGCCCGATTCTGCTGATAACCCCCAGCGATAAGCCATCCCTGTTCGCGATGCAGGACCGAGGGCATTTCTGATTTGTACTGAGAGTTCTCGATCGCACCAATCTTGATTAAGAGTCAGCCAATCTATTTTATTTTCGAGCATTTCAATCCGATTCCGCCAAAAGAGCAATGCTCCCAAACACATCGCTAACACACCATTTTTTTCATCTCCCTGATACGATAACCGCAAATTTCGCAATCACCAGATCCTCTCGGGTGAGGAGTGGTATTTGCCCGTGAGTTGTTTCGCGGGTATTCTTGCTGGACAGTGTTGAGGACAATTGCTCTATCCTTCAAGAAAACCATCGAGAAACCAACATGCATCAGCTTGGCCAGCGCAAATTCTGGAGTCTCCTTTGCCTCGCCATCTTTCTGGCTGTCAATTCCGAGAACCTGAGAGGCCAAAACACTGATCCGGCTCCTCCCAAGCAAGACGGCAAAACGGAAGAGGATGAAACTGCAAAGCCGGGACCGAGGTCGTTACCCAAGCCAAATTCACTGACGACTCCGCTCACTGACGAGGAAAAAGCACAGACTGAATCCATAGATGTCAGCCCAGAGAAATCGGTGGAGAACGCATTTGGACCGCCGCCCGAAGCTAAAGCAATCAGTCAGCGAAATCTATGGGTCGACCTGAAGAACAAGAGGGTGTACCTGGATGGCTATGTCACGATGCGAGAGGGCCCCCTCGAGATGTTCGCCTGCCCCATCGGCAGCAAGGAACATGAGTCCATCATCGCTACCCTTGCCAGACCGAGTGAGGTTCACGCTGCACTCCTGGCAGTTGGAAGTCGCTCCGGCACGCCAGTGCAGTTTCTCCCCGATTTTGTGCCTCCGACGGGGCAAAGGATCCGCGTGTGGATTTGCTTCAATAACTTAGCCGGTAAATTTGAAGTCCATGATGCCAAAAGTTGGGTCAAAAACACGAAGACCAAAGCGACGCTCGAAATTGACTGGGTATTTTCTGGTAGCGGGTTCTGGAGAGATCCGAATGATGGCCGCGAATACTATCGCGCTGACGGCGGAGATATGATCTGCGTCTCCAATTTCAGTACCGCGATGATGGATCTACCCATCGCCAGCAGTGCAGAAGCTAATTCCCTTCAATACTCCCCAAACACCCCAAAAATACCTGAACGCGGCACGGCCATACGGATGGTTCTGGTACCCATCCCGATTGATTCTCCTGTCAATCCAGTCGAGGCGGACTCACCCGCTGAAAAACCAAAGTCAATAAAGACCGAAAGCGGTTCCATTACTGCAAAACAGCCAGCGGGCAAACCCGACTCCCCTTCTACAATGAAACCTCCTACATCTGAAGTCCTACCCGAAGCGTCGCGCAAGTAGTTGGAACGTTCGCCCAAAGATGAAGACAGTGAAGATGCAAGAATAAAATTGTCTAAATCAAACCCGCGGCCTTGCGACAGATCCAGAACGCAGTCAGTAACAAAAGCAACAAGCCAGCTACAGCAGGGTGCGACCAAAGCTGCACTCTACGAATAGTGGGTTCTGGATCGGGTAAATCCGCAAGCGCGTCCATGAGTGTGTCCATCTCCTCGATGTCAACATTCTTCCCTCGCGTAATCCGAGAGATCTCCTCCAGGACTTCAGGTCTGGCTGGTTTCCCGAGAGGTTCGTTGACGTCGCCTTGCACAAAGAAAGTGGTTTCCAAAACTGCATTGGATTCCTTACATGTGAGGACTACTTGGTGCTGCCCAGGTTCTTCCGCATTGAATCGGCCGCGAAACACTCCCCATCGATCGCCAGCGCTCGCTAACCTGACCGTTTCTACACCGCCACTTGGAGAGGTGACCGATGCAATGACTTCCCCATTTTGCAATGGCTCTCCCGAAGTATCCATGACATGTGCGCTGAGACTGATTGTCTGCCGAATTGCGGGCTGATCGGGGTTGTAGAAAAGTCTCATGGATTCCCCCTTGGCCATGTTGCGTTGATAGGCCATCCAACGCACCACTTGGCCCCAGAATCGATAGTGGTACTTATCCTCCACGCCCTTTCTCCAACGCCAAGCACCATCAGTACCCATAAACAGGACCTTTCCTGCCCCGAATGGCCTTGTGACCAACAGGGGCAGTCGACCTGATGCGTTACTCATGTCTTGGTGGACAGCAAGGATCTCTGCTCCAGCTTTGGCTCGGATCACTGGCGCATACCACTGGAACCCAGGTAAGCTTTCCCAGACCGAAAAATTCTCTTCTTGCGAGTCTGCTAATTTGGTTAACAAACTCTCTCGCCCGCGTTGTGTCAGTTCAAAATGCCCCGGTAGCCGAGACCCCCAGCCTTCTGGCTGACTCTCATCCAACACCACCGGGAACAACGACTCCAACTCGGTTCCCATGAGTTCAAATTGCCTGCCTTGAAAACCAGGCATCAGCACAAGACCACTCGCTTGATACTCAATCAAACCGCGTATCAGTTCACATTGCTGCTCGGTAAGCTGTGAGTCATCCACCCCAACGTCACCAAGAAAGACAACGTCATACTTGGATAGATCCTCGAGTTCCTCTGGGAATACCTTCAGGTAATCCAGAGAACCGCCACCAACGCGATCCAAACCGGGATGAAACAAGAGACAGGAGACCTCAACACCGGGATCTCTGGAAAGTGCATTTCGCAGGTAACGATACTCCCATCGCGGAAGCGACTCCACAATCAGCACCTTGAGTTGCTCTTTTCGTATGGAGATCGGTAGGCTGACCCTGTTATTGCTGACAATCTTCTCACCCTTTTGCAAAGGAAGCTCGATCGTGATAACAAATTCGCCGACATCCTCGGGGGTCCATTGAATTGCATCAAATGTCCTGCCCATCGGCGCGATGCGAATCTCATTGAGAGCCTCCTCGGTTTCCCCAACCAGTAACCTCGCATTGATGACGGACTCTCGGGGCAGCGAACTATCAATCGCTAACGGAATGCGAATCGGCTTTCCTGCCACCCCGAACGTGGGCACATCTGCATTGATCAGCTCTAAATCGGGAAGTTTGCGTGCGTTTCCTGCGGTAACGGTAAAGACCGGTATACCGAGAGCACGGAGCTTGGATGCAGATTCGATGGGTGAAGGCCCATCATTCCAATCGCCATCGGAAATCAGAACGATTCCGGCCACTCCATCACTTTGATCAACAGCGACACTTAGTGGCCGCGAAAGATTGGTCAGCCCACTCGCTAAGTTCGTTCCCGTCTCCTCCGAACCTTCGTCCCAAACGTTTTCCCCCAACCCTTCAACTAAGACGTCAAATCTTGATTGCATTGGCCGCCAGGTCTGCGGATCCAACCACGGTTGGATTGACTCCCGACGGGAAATTGCAGTGGTTTTCATTTTTTTATCAGGGAGTACGTCAAGCGTATCCATGCTCGGCGACTGATCGTAGTACACCGCGATTCGCGGCTTGGTTTCCGGCTGAAATGCACTGTTCCACTCAGGCTTTAGCAGAAGCAAAACAACAAATCCGATGATGCTCAAACGCAAAATCTCCAACCGCACCATGGCTGATGAAAAACCACTTCGGCGCATCGCTACCCAAGAGAGCGAGCAAGCAACAACAGCCACGAGGATAACCAAGACCGCGGAGCTACCACTGAGGTTCAACTGTAGGCCTACTTGCCCCATCATCCTTCAGCCCTCGCCTGCAAAATCTGACTGCGGGATCGAATAGTTCGCGGTAGCGAAAGGGCTGATTCCGATAACAGCATCAGCAGCATCAAGATGAGAAAGAGCCGCCAAACCTCCTGAATGAGAGAACGCTCCGTTCCGACTTCATCCCTAACCGTGCGAAAACTCAAACCAGAAAAAAGCTGATTTAGCTGCTCGTCGCTCACCAGTGTAGGGTCATCCTCTGCTTCGCTGCGATTGACGGCCACTAAACGGTCGGCAGATTGATAAACGCCCGCATGGCTGGAGTATTCCGTGGAGATGACTTCCGCATTACCCGCGAGGCGAACCCAAGCATCCGATGCGGATTGCATCTCTTGTGAACCGGACACAAGTCTTGGCCACTGCGTTGACAGAGGCGTCGAACTTGCATTTGCGAGTCGAGCAATTCCCTGTGTGCTCACCCCCATCTCCATCGCCCGCTGGACCATCGCGAAGAGAACCACACCGCTACTGGCCAAATTAGAATCCAACGGGTCCACAGTGGTCCCGCAAAAATAGACGGAGCCTCCGTCATCAATTGATTTGACTAACCAAGGGCTACCCTCACTCAGGGTTGCAAGTGTGGAATAGTCGCCCTGAATGGAACAAATTCGCTCGACTCGGACCTCACCCACCGGAAGCGCAACGCCTGCTAAAGTGCGACCGAGCAAATCCCGATCAGACTCCCAAGTGGTGACGTTAGCTGATTGCTGGCTCCATTGTTGCCAACCCATGGAGGCGAAACGTTCGTCACTCAGCTGTTCAGTTGGAAAAAAAATAATCACCCCACCCCGGCGACGATAATCCCTCAGCCACCTTCCTACAGGTTCTGAATCCGATGGGATCGGCGCCTGCCACAGAACGAGGCCGTACTTGCTATTATCGAGTGCAATCACATCGCTGGGTGAACAAACACTCGCACTCGCCTTCAAAGTGGCATCCGAGGTCACCGAGGTTGCGAATTGCAGCGGGGCCACCTTGGTTGTATCTTCCGACACGATCAGCGATTGTCGTACGGGTTCTCTTTGGTAAGTGAAAAAGAAATGGTTGTCCTGATCATTTTCATCTTCTGGTAATGAAAGTCTGCCCCAACCGGAATCGCTCGATGAATCCACTTCAATCGCGAAGTCTGAAACCTCAAGCAATGCGTTAGTAAGCTGAAAATCAATCTCCGTCACCACGCCGTTCAACTCAAGTTCCAGAGGAACTTCAACGGCCGAATCGGTCGCGTGTTGTCTTTCAATTTGAAAACTAACCAAGACCTCGGATCTGCTTTCTCGATCGACTCTCCTCACCTTTTGCCCGCGGAGAATGTAGTTGGAATCGGTGGGTTCATCGAATGCTAACGAATGAAACTGAATCGTTTGAGGACCGGCACCAAGTGAATCCCGCAGCGTTTTCCATCGTCCATTGTTCATATCCCAATCGGAAGCACGATGATCACTACAAATCCAAACCTCGGTTCGGCCGGGTTGTTGTTCTCGCAGAAATTGCCCAGCGATTTCAAGCATCTCGGGTATCGA
>JAYYHM010000575.1:0-3317 GCA_036148415.1 Planctomycetota bacterium | reverse complement strand
GGATATTTTCCGAAACTTCAAGTCCCTACTAGCTGCCTCCTATCAAACGCTCGAGGTTACCGAGCAGCCGGGCACTACAGCGACGTTCAGCCAGCTTCGCGCAGCAGACATCAAGGTCGTCCTCAATACCGGCTACGACCGGATAACCGCCCAAAGTTTGATCAAAAAGATTGGTTGGGAATCCGGGAAGGATTTTGATGGACTTGTTACAGCCAGCGACGTCTCAAATGGCAGGCCGTCACCTGATATGATTCACCATGCCATGAGACTCACCGGAATTGAAGATCCGTCGAAGGTAGCCAAAGTAGGCGACTCACAAATCGATATCGACGAAGGCAAGAACGCCTCCTGTGGGCTAACCGTTGGGGTGACGACGGGCGCACAAACCCGGGAGCAACTGGAATCTGTCCAACCCAGCTGCGTCATCGACAACCTCAAGGAGCTTCTATCTATCCTTGAACTCAACACACCCGCCTCCTGAACAGGACAGGTCCTTCGCTCTCCGAAATCTCAGGGTGAGCTCAGGGAAAATCGCTCATGATCCTCTGACACTCTCTCTATTCGAAAGCGATAGGAGGAATGATGAGTTCCATCCCGTAGAGAGCGCCACCAACCAAAGCGTCGCTATTGTACTCCTCTACGGTGAGGATTTTGCCATCCCTGAAATTAAACACCCATGCGTATCGGTTGTTGTACTTACCAAAGCGACCCTTAGCTCTACCCTCTTGAATCACCACTGCACCTGAACTGCTCGCAATCGTTTGAGTGGTTTTCAAGTCGATGCCCTCAGGCAACAGCTTACCAACGTGTGGAAGCCATTTTTCTATAAATTCCTCGGTGCTATAAGGCTTGCCGTAAGGAATGAGTGTGCTTGGAAGTGTTGACATGTAGGCGAACTTGAATTCTTTGTGGAGTATTTTCTTTAACGCCTCGGGATCATCCAGAACCGTAGCAAAAAACTGCTCTGTCAGCTTCCGATGCGTCGCAGAAAGATAAGGCGTTTTTTTGAGCTCGATTGCTGGGATGGGGTCGTAATCCTTACCGTCTATTGATCTCTTCGGAATCGTTAGGACGAAGACGTCCTTCGATCTCTTCACCCGACTCACCTTATATTTGGACTGAGAACCGTTCTCGGTCTGCTCGGTAAGTTCAACCTCGTAGCCTCGCGGCTTGGTCGACGCGATGCCTTGATTCGACCATGTAACATCACCGTCCATGCCGAAGCCGGTAACGCTTAATGCTCCAGAGACCGGATCCTCATGAAGGATCTCGGTTCCCGAACTAAAGTTCTCCTCCGTCCCGGCATATTGGATTTCCCACGATTGTTGCACAGCCTTCTTCCCGGGCAACCAACGAAAACTCACCTCCCACTTGAGCTGACCTTTATCGGTCGTGCCCTCGAAGCCACCGAATGCTGCCGAAGTCCCTGTCCAACGCCCAATAAATGGAGCCAATTTTTTCTCAAGCTCACCTGCATGTCCGGTGGATAGATTGATGAGAACACAACAACTGACGAGAGCGAGTGATCGTGTATTTGATAATCTCATCTTCTTTTCTTTTAATTAGAGAACTCTTCTGCTCGCTGGAACAACACAGAAGAGAAGCGTGGAATTTCCCAGCAAATTCACCGAATGTTTGCTGTCTATGGTAGACGATTACCTTTAACGACATAGGCTCCTCACCATGATTCCGCAAAATGTAGATGCTGCCGCATAGGGCGAAAACCCATCTCCTCGAAAATTAGATTTGCTACTTTTTTGAATTTTGGTGCGCAAGGGATGATGGCAGCGGGCCCTCGAAACCTTAGGTTTGTTCAGAACCCGGAGAACTTATATCGAAACTGACACCCAGGCGAAAACGAGGAGTAGGATTTGAAGCATGAATCAATCACCTTCATCAAACCACCTGCAGCCGACAGTGCTACATCTTGGAGCTCGCATCGCGAAAACCGCCGGTTTTTCAATACTGATTGCCGCCTGCAGTATCTTGTTGATCGGGCCTCAAATTGTCCTGATAATCCCAGCCGCATTGCTTTTAGGAGTTCTTTTCACCGCTGTGCGTTCCAGCTGGTCTTGGGTTAGCTTTGGCTATCCCCTGACTTTTGGATTGGTTTCCGCCTGGATAGGATGCGTTGAGATTCCCAACTACTACTATACGACGGGATGCTGGCTGAGCCTGGGAATCGGCCTTTTTGGACTGCTACTGATTGCGCGCGGATTCTGGTTGTTTACCGCAGTCGAGAAATTTTGACCGTTACACATCCAAGAATTAGCTCGGCGGTATAAAGACGGATAACCCACTGAGAAATCTGCCAACCATTGAAGTGAAGACTCACTTCACCTCGTGACCAGTTTCAGCCGCCGTCTTACCCATTGAAATCGACCGTACCCCAAGGAAATCACTTTGGTGTTGAGAAGGGGGGCAGGTGGTCGACGAAACCAGCATCGGCGTAACGGAGTTCTGTAATGGTTGCTTCTCTCATCGACCTCAATCGATCCAGATGTTCAGGTTGCAACGCCAGATTGACCAGCTCCTCTGGATCATTCTCCAGATCATACAGTTCCTCAACTTCACCCTTGATCAGAGTCCGTATGTACTTGTGTCTGCCATCCAATAGAGAAACCCACCAAGGTACGTTTGCGGTTTTATAGAGAGTTTCCCGATCGGTCGGAATCCGATCGGTATCGCTCCCGTATTTTTCTCCAGTTAATACAGTGAGAACAGGATGTGGCCAAGAACGCGATGGCTGCTTTAAAAGAGGCGAAAGATCATGGCCATGCATTTTCCATGGTAAAGGAATCTCGGCAAAAGCGAAAAATGTAGGAGGCAGATCCGTCCCTCCTACCGGGCGTTCACAAACCCTTCCCTCAGGAATCCTGCCGGGGAAAGACATGATCAATGGCCCTCGAATGTTCGCATCGTAAGGGGCAATCTTCTGCTGGAAACCATTCTGTCCCCACGCGATGCCCTGATCCGCCGCGAACACGATAAGCGTATTGTCAGCTTGGCCAGATTCTGTGATGGCATCTCGCAACCGACCTACTGCATCATCGATCGCCAAAACACCTTGGTGATATTGCCGAACCCAGTCCTGTAGAGTATTTCCGTGTAATGGAGCGTTGACCACCGTTCTCTGTTGAACTCCCGAATCGAGCTCGATTCCGCCTGATAAATTCTTCACCCACCGATTGCGCTTTCTCACATATGCGGGCTTACCCTTCCGAGAGTCACCAGGAAAGATATTTTTCGGAATTGGCACGTCAACTTCAGGATAAGCCTCGCGATGTCTCTCAGCGGGTGTGAAAGGTCCGTGGACC
>JAYYHM010000574.1:0-13013 GCA_036148415.1 Planctomycetota bacterium | reverse complement strand
CTCAGCCAGAAAATCCAAGTACTAATTGACGGAGATCTGATTGAGGTTTCCGATAGAAGCATCGCACCTGGCCTGCAAGTTGAACTCATCAAACGAGAACAATGGCAAGAGTTAAATGATGTCGACACGTCGATCAGAAAGCGCCCGGGTCTTCAAGGTCCAATCGATGATGCATTCTGTGATCGGTTTCTATTTGTTGCACCCAGCAGACCTGCTGCACATGATACCACGCAAAAATGGATTGATCGTGAGTTTGAATATGCAAAACATCGCTGGAGAACTCTCATGCGTGGCGACATTCGAGTTGTTCAAGACATCGATCTTACCGAATCAATGATCGAAGAAAATCATCTCATCTGTTTTGGTGACTTCACGGGGAATCTTTTCCTGAAGAAGATCAAATCGGAGCTGCCGATACTCTGGGACCAAGAGTCCATTTCCCTCCCGTCTCACAGATTCGACGCCGATACACACGTTGCGGCGCTGTGTTACCCCAATCCGGCTAACCCTGATAAATACTTGGTCATCAACAGCGGGATGACCTTTCGTGAGTTCTCCAATGTGAGCAACTCAAGGCAGATTGCGATGCTTCCGGACTGGGCGATTCTTCGCACCGATAGCACCGCTACTGATATTTTTGCAGGAGAAAAAGTCTTGGAAGGCTTCTTCGATGAGCAATGGCAATGGAAGCAGTGAACCCCTGCTCAGCTAAATCAGATCAGATTTTGGAATATTTATTACCGACGTGCCATCCGGCGAGCAATCGCATTTTTGGGTAGGGGCATAATCTTAACGGCTCCGCCGGAATTGAAGAGCAGATCATCCCGATTTGGGGTGGTTTCCGTGTTTTCGTACTGCACGAGATACGCACCCATCTGAAGTCCAGCTTCCTCGTAGACAGGCGGCCAGAATTCCTCACCGCGAATGGCGAGTGTCTTAGCAAGTAGTCGGGTCGCTCTTCCGGAAAATCCACTAAGAACCATATCTAGCCGACCTAAAGCTTCTCTAAACAAATAGAAGACAAGGGCAGTATCCTGATTCTTTCCACCGGCGTACGCCCAAGTCCCATCATCTTTTTCGTAATAGAAACCTGGCTCAGGAGCATCCTCATTTTTACTCAACCGAGTCCCAGCCGAAGCGCCATCGGGTTTCGGGTCATTATCACGATACCTTAAAAAGAACGGGCATGACCGTGCGGAGACATCATCCACATCGTCCTCAGTCACAAAAGGTGTGCAGCCAAATGCATCGGCGAAGAGCAGCTCAACGACAGGATTGCTCTTTACGCTGCCAATACAAACCATGCCCCGATCACCCTGAGCATCCACGAAACCTTCAAACACTTCACTTGCTCGAGCACGTGCGTCCTCCAAAGACACCTCCCCTGGACTCCACACCAACGACTGTTGTATTCGATCTGGCATGGGGGGTTGCAGTAGTTTGCCGTCCTCTTGTTCGGATGATCCCTGGTGCTTTGCTACACCTCCGAGGGTGGAAACCCCATTAAGTAATTCCCCAAACAAGACTGCATCACTCGCGACCACCGTCGCGTTGTCTGCTGACTGTGTTGTGGGCGCCTGCCGCACCCCAAGAACAATCTCTATTTCACCCCGCCGGGCCAGCAGTTCCCAAAAGTTCTCAGCATTAACCGCAAACAAGGCTCCCGGTAGTTGCTCCGCGGTGGAGTAGCCATGGTCGATTAAGTAGTCACAGATTCTTGAAAGGGCATCAAGCGGGATATATTTAGCTTCGTTTTTAAGCAATGAAGCAACCTGATGTCGGTCAAGGCCTGTGTGCTCAACGATAGATTTGATCGTGCCAGGGCGCTTGCGACGGTCAGGAGTGTGACCCAATAACTCCGCCAAACGAAATGCATATCTCATTGTTTGATCACCAAGAGGTGTGTTTCTAAATGCGAATTGCTAGTTTAACAGAGGATCTGCGATCGCAAACATAGGTAGCACGACAAGCTGGTAAAAAGGTGTACATACTCCTCGAAAGCAGAGCTAATGGTGCTTTCGGGCAACCCATTACTACAACGAACTAGCGGGTCCTCTCGAAAATATTTTGGACTGTTGGCAAATCCGCGCAGGTGTTTGGCTGGGAGTATGCGGGGTCACCGGCTGCGTGAAACTCGAGAAATCAGGGGCCTTGCTGGGCAGAGCCAGTGGATAGGCCATGGATCGCAGACACTGCTAGAGTGCCTTGTGCCTCCTAAATCTACAGTTATTTGACATCAGAGAATTCGCGGACGCGATCGAAAAAACAGCCATCGTCAGATCCCCACCGATTTTGGGGGGCTAGAAATCGAACCTGACACCTAGTTTGCCACGTTTCCCCAGCATGCACTCGTTTTATGGATGCCCCGCCCCTGTGATGGCCGATAAAACAAAGGAAATGTCTCACGTGACCGGTCTCAAAAATGAGGATTCCGCGGGAAATCTGAATTCAAAATGTGAAACTCGATCGAGTTTCTAACGCTTGATTGCCTCCATAAATTATAATGAAAGAGCTCTGAGTCATTAAACGAGAGAAAGTGAATGTCTGCGGCCCCCTCTCACCACCCAAAGAACGACCTCGGTCCCGATCAGGCACATCGACATTGGAAACGCTCAGACATCGCCACGGTGGATCAGTTCATCGATTCAAGGATTGACGAATCCTGCCGAGCGTTATGGCGAGCAGAGTTCATCAGAAAATCCTTAGGCTTGGTTGTCCGTCTCAATTTACTCATCATCAGTTGGCTTGTACTTGATCAATGGATCTATTCCTCAGGTCCCATCCTGCGTTGCTTGGCCTTTGGCTTAATTGTCTCGGTAGTAATTGAATACGCACTGCGTCACTTAATACCCATCTTAGGTAGCACCATCACTCCTGAGTATGCTGCGAGGGCGTTGGAAAAAGACCTACCCAATGCAAGGCAGTCAGTACTCAGTTATCTAACACTGAGGAATGAATCCAAAAAAGATAAGCTTGGCTTTGGCGTGCTTCGTAGTCTCGCTTCCTCCACAGGGAAACAACTTCGTAGCCACGATGCACTCCCAACCGAGGTCACGGGCACCGTGAAGTGGTGGCTTATCTCAATCGGCAGTCTCGCTTTACTAGTGGCTTACGTTTTGATCTCACCCAAGAGCAGTGTCCAAGCGATGATGAGACTTGGTGCTCCTCTTGCCAATATCAATGCCCCGCAGCGCGTACTCATCGATCAGGTCTTTCCGGGCGACGCTGAGGTGACTGCAGGTCAATTGATAGAGATTCAAGCAAGCATTCAAGGACTTTACGCCAAAGAGTCTGTAACCTGTGTATGGAACACGGTAACGAAACAAGATCAGTTTGAACTCATCTATGACAAGGAAATCAAACGTTACGTCGGAACCCTCGCTGTCCCCTATACGTCTGCCCGTGTCATCAATTATGAAGTGATTGCCGGTGATGCATCAGCGGGGCCTTACACCTTGAGTGTCCAAGATGCACCCGTTGTTGCCATCGACAGAATCAACTATCACCCGCCCAATTACACTCGCTTGGGAAATTTTTCAAAAACAGTAGGCGCGATACAGGCTATTGATGGAACAAATATTGAGATCACTGCCCAAGTCAATCGTCCGGTAAAACGAGCCAAGATTGAGTTCAACCCAGCCTTGGTTGGCGAGCGTCTTCAAGCCACCGCAGGCGTTGTTGAAATGTCAATCGATTCAACGGGTCAAGGACTCTCAGCGAAATTTGCAGTCCGTGCCAATTCAAATCTTCCTGGAACCAGAGCGAAAGAGTACTACCGGATCTTAGTCTGGGACGAGGTGAATCAGGAAAACATCGATCCCATTATTTATCCGATCGATGTTATCGCTGATCTACCGCCCGAAATCGCTATCACGCTTCCAGCCAAAACGCCGAAGGATGTCCCATTCAACGCTCAACAGCGGGTTGAATTACATGCTTCAGATCCTGACTTTGGTCTAAGCCGCATCGAACTGCAGATCAACTACGGCAATCAACGCGAGCTGGTACCTGTGCTGTGGGAAAATCGTGTTGGAAAATTAGGGCGGCAACTCGTCAGCATCCCGATTCGTCCCGAGGAATTCAATCTTAAGATTGGAGATACAGTCGAACTGATTGGTATCGCGACTGACAATCGAAACGATGATCAACCTGGTACGTCTCCAGCGAGTTTGCAACCCAACGTGACCCGCACGGACCCCATTCGTTTGAGAATTACAGCGGCGAGCAGTCTGCCCGCTGAAGATGATCCAGAAGCAGATGGACTATCGAACCCTAAGTCAAACCCAAGCAAGTCCTCAACCCAATCCGAAGGAGAACAGGGAGCGGACGAGTCCGGCGCGGGTGGTACCGGATCAGGGGATGCCAGTAGTCAACAGAATGGCAATCCAAAGAATGGCGATCCCTCATCGACCTCGTCGACATCCGATATGCCGAACGAAACTGAGGACTCCTCGGAGGGGTCTTCGGGGAACGGATCAAACAACAACACCCAGGAAGAACCCGATAACAAATCGTCGAATCCTCCAAGTGATACCGAAGCTTCCAACGATCATTCGAAGCAAGGCGCCAGTCAGGGTGATCCATCAGAATCGATAACGCAGGCCGACAAAAAAGACCAAGCCTCCAAAGATGAATCCACTGATGTGTCTTCCGAACAGAACGGTGGTATGACTTCAGAGAGTCCGACACAAGAACCGGATTCCAAACCCATACAAGACATCACGGATTCGAATCCAGGAGACCCGCTAGAACCAACGAATCCAAATGGTGCATCACAGGATTCGAATCAGGGGCAGGATCGTAGCCCTGATCAATCAGACAACCCAACTTCCAGCTCGGGAGGTCGTCAGCCTGAATCAACTGAAGCGGATCCAGGGAACTCTCAAGATCAAACTCTCCCTGAAAATGCTTCTCAGAATTCAAACCAAAGTGACGCAGGGTCACAACCAAAGCGTAAAGCTGATCACGATGGCGAGGCATTTGAACGCATTCGAGATTTCCTAGAAAACCAAGAGAAAAACAAATCGCGTGGAAATTCAGATTCGGGTGGAGACTCGGAATTTAGTGACCCAAGCGATCCAAAAGACAGTAGACAGCCCTCCGAGTCATCAAGTGACGCATCGGATGCAAACGAGACTTCAATGAATGAAAATCGTCTCGGTCAAGAGAGTCAATCGGAATCTGCTTCCACCACGGAGCAATCTCAAGGCTTGAGCGACGGCGCATCCCAAACTGCTGATGAAGAAAATTCCAGCAGCTCAGAGGATATTGATTCGAACAGCGAGAACCCTTCCTCCACGGAACAGCCGAACTTAAATGACGGACAAAAACCATCACAAACGGATGGCACCGATTCTTCAAACGATCGACCCACCGGGGGTTCGGAACAACAGGGGGAATCAACCAATCAAAAAACGAATGACTCTCAGTCAGCGAATGACTTCCCAAGTGGAAAAGAGACGCCGAACGAAAGCGAGACATCCAGCTCAGATTCAAACGACAAACAATCCACCAGTGGCGATTCGGACAGGGAAGAAAAGGGGGACGGCGGTTCCGACTCACCCCAGGATAAGACCGGAGAAATTGGCAATCAAACTAATAGTGAAAGATCGGATACGTCCCCAACACGAGGCGACGAAATTTTTGGAGATGGCTCTCTTGCAAATCCTCAACCACCGGATGAAGTGGATCTTGAATACGCCAAAAAAGCTACCGACCTCGTTCTGGATTACTTAGAACGAACGCGTGACCAACCCAATAAAGATCTTCTGCAAGAGCTCCAGTGGAGCGAGAAAGATCTCAACGAATTCGTTGATCGTTGGAAAAAGATACGTGAGCTACCCAACACTGCAGGAAGCGAAGGAAATGACGAATTGGATCAAACCTTGAAGAGTCTGGGATTAAGATCGCCTAGCGATAGAGTATCGAGAATAATAGAAAGTGAAGATTCTCTTGGGTCCCTGATTGATTCCGCTCCATCTCAACCCGTGCCTGCTGCATACCGCGACGCATTCAATGAATTCCGTCGAGCTATGAATCAAACTCGCAATTAGTTGATGGAGCCCAGCCCTCTACCTTCGACAGTCGCTCGAGATGCGGTATCCTTAACAGGTCAACCCATCATCGAGGACCCCATGACCAAACAAACAACCCGAACACTTTTTCTTGACGCATCTCTTGTCTTGCCCACTGAAGTCCGAAGGGGCGCCCTGCTTGTTGAGGACGGACGAATCATCGAAATCGATGCGAGTCGGCAGTCCACCACAGATCAAGTGATTCAGTGTGACGGTCAAACCTTGATGCCGGGGGTTATTGACGACCAAGTCCATTTCAGGGAGCCGGGGCTAACCCACAAAGAAGACCTGTACACCGCTTCGCGAGCCTGCGCAGCCGGGGGAACCACTGCTTTTCTGGAGATGCCGAATACGAAACCACCTGCTGTCACTGCCGAAGGGGTGAGAGCCAAAGATTCGATCGCGGCTGAGAAGTCACACGTCCACTTCGGTTTCTACATTGGCGCCACACCGGACAACGTTGCTGAACTGAATGCGGCGTCAAATGTTCCTGGCATCAAGATCTTTATCGGTAGTAGCACAGGAAACCTACTCGTCGATGAACAGGCCGCTCTGGAGAGGATCTTCGCCGAAACAACCCTTCCGATATGCGCTCACTGTGAAGATGAGACTACCGTGCGGGCGAATGCTGAAAAATTAAGTGGGACGAGTAATCTTCGCGATCACTCTCGGATACGAGATGAAAAAGCAGCAATCATCGCTACCACTCGAGCTGTCGATCTGGCAAATCGGCATCAACACCGTTTTCATGTGCTTCATGTCTCTACAGCTGCTGAGCTGCCGATCATCGCTAACCAGTCACCCTACATCACCGCAGAGGTTTGTCCTCACCATCTGTTTTTTAACGTAGATGACTATGATCGCCTTGGTAGCCGCATTCAGATGAATCCTTCAATCAAAACCGCGTTTGATAATGAGAAATTGTGGGAAGCTCTTCAAAACAACGCGATTCAGGTCGTCGCCACGGACCATGCCCCACACACCCTAGAAGAAAAATCTCAACCCTATCCCCAAAGCCCATCGGGCCTGCCCGCAGTTGAAAACAGTCTCGCCTTGTTTCTCAATCAGGTCGCATCCGGAAAATGCACGTTGACGCAAGTTGCAAGTTGGATGTCTGATGCTCCAGCTCGCGTTTGGGGTATTGTGGGAAAAGGTCGGATTGAAGTGGGATACGACGCGGATCTGGTTCTTGTCAATCTTGAGGAAGAACGCACCATTCGCGATGACGCTCAGCACACTAAATCCCGGTGGTCACCATGGAACGGGGAGACGTTAACAGGATGGCCAGTAGCTACTTTTCTACGGGGAATAGAAGTTTGGAGTAAATCGGCTGGCTTCAGCTCCGTGCGCCATGCAGAAAAACTTTTGTTCGACCATGCACGAGGGGGTTACTGGGCCACACCCGACGGTGTTGGAATTCGTTAAGATACCGGGCTGCTGAGATATCCTGCAGCAAGCTCAAATACCCTGCCATCGAAATTCCAAAAGATCACCGAAGCAGAATTCAAGTACTTCTTCAAGACGTTCCTACGAGATGCCGACTTATTGCGCGTAAATTACATCGTAGGAAATCCAGTTTACGTCGAAGAAGACCAACCATTCAAAAACACTACCCCAGCGGAGACTAAAACCAATGAGACTCAGTATCGGATTTTTTGCCACCCTCTTCCTCATGTACTCAATTGTCTTGGCAGAACAGCCAAACGATCCTGATGTGACCGTCTTGCATAACGGCGGCGACCTGAGTGACTGGGAAGGGCGATCCGATCTCTGGTCAGCTGAGGACGGACAAATCGTTGGCCGAACAACAGCTGAGAAACCAATCAAAGGAAATACATTTCTGATCTGGAAAGGAGGCATGCCAGAAAATTTTGAACTGACCGTTCAATTTAAAATCGAGTCGGGTAACTCGGGTATTCAATACCGTAGCCGTGTCGTGAATGAAAAGGATTTTGTAGTGAGTGGCTACCAAGCGGATATCGATTTCGGCAACACCTTCGCCGGGATCCTCTACGAGGAAAAAGGTCGGGGCATCCTGGCAAGACGCGGACAGAAAGTCACCATCAATGCCGATGGGAGTAAAGCCGCATCCCGATTTGGTGACGAAGCCGGTTTAGCTGCCGCGATCCATCCCGGAGAATGGAATGATTTCCGCGTCGTTGCTAATGGGAATCACCTCCAACATTTCATCAACGGAACGATGACAGCCGAAGTTATCGATGATCAGAAGGACAAAGCCGCTACCCAAGGTGTGATTGCACTTCAGATTCATCAAGGTCCCCCAATGACGGTGAGATTCAAAAACATCATGATCCGTAAGCTGAAGTAGTCAGCAAAAACGCGGATTCCGCAATAAAAAGAAGGGTTGCCGGTTACTACGGTGCCCCTTTTTTATTACCGGCCAGTTACCAGGGTTAAAAATGCTAGCAGCGGGTTAAAACGTCAATCTTAAAATCCCCTCAATCGGTATATCCCATCGACTATCAGGGGTGGAAAAAGCCTGATTTGAGTTCACCACCGGTGTTTTTTGCTCTGCAGAACCAACTGACCACACGAAAAGTGGCTTAAGGGATTCCCAAGCCTCTACCATACCGAGGAGCGCTCTCTCTAGTGTTCACCCTCGCAAGGCGGCGGCGGAGCAATTCTCCCCAGAACTGGCAAATTCAATGTGGCCATCCCAAGATCAAACGCAATCGCTGCTCAATGCGGCTCGCAATGGGGATGCTCAGGCTGTCAACAAGCTTCTCGAGGAACACCGAGGCCCTGTACGCCGTCTCGTCGAGATGCGGCTCGACAGGAAGGTCCAACAAAGAATTGACGTCAGTGACGTCGTCCAGGATGTACTTGTGGAAGCAAGTGGACGACTCGACAGATACCTGAACGACCCCGTTATGGCTTTCCACCTCTGGATGAGGCAAATTGCTTGGGATCGAATTATCGACACCTATCGTCGGCACCGCGTGAGTGCGAAACGCAACATGGATCGGGAGAGACCCATGAGCGCGATGGCAGGTCCTGATCCGTCTACTGTAGAGTTCAGCGCGCAGATCTGCGATCCTGAAATGACCCCTGCGACAGCGGCGGCTCAACGTGAAATTGCGATCAAGGTGGAGGGGGTCATTCAACAATTGAACGATCAGGATCGTGAAATCATTTTGATGAGACACTACGAGCATCTCTCTAATCATGAAATTGCGGAACTGCTTAAACTCAATCCACCCGCGGCGAGCATGAGGTACCTGCGAGCTCTGCGTCGACTCAGGTCACTTCTGGAAGAAACTCCTCTCGATGTCACCGAGCAAGGAGCTCACTAGTGAGCGATGTGGGTATCGAAACGAGTGAAGATCGTGAACAACGACTAGCTGATGCTTTATCGAACGCCGCGGATGCGGTGTGCCGAGGAGATCTGACAGACCTTCACTCGATGTATAAAGAGCATCCCGATCTTGAAACGGATCTGCGTCGTCTATTCGGCACGATGCTGGTCACTGACACGGCAGGTGCTTCATTAGATGAAGGAATTACCAGCTCGGAGTCACAGGGCCGCTGGCGTAGTCTTCAATTACCCGTTGTCATCGGTGACTACCGCCTTGAAGATGAAATCGGTAGAGGCGGGATGGGGGTGGTTTTCCGAGCCAAACAAATCAGTCTCAATCGAACAGTAGCCGTCAAGATGATCCTTCGAGGACGGCTAGCCAGTGATACAGACATTGGTAGATTTCTTTCGGAAGCCAAAGCAACCGCCAAGCTCGAACATCCAAACATTGTGCCCGTTTACGAAGCTGGCGATATGGAGGGGAGAGCCTTTTTTAGCATGAAGCTCATTGAAGGACCGACTCTCTCTGAACGAGTTGTAGCACAACCCCTACGTCAAAGAGATGCCGCGAGCCTTGTCGCTAAGATTGCCAGAGCTATTGGATATGCACACCAGCAAGGAATCCTTCATCGGGATCTGAAACCGAGCAACATCATTATCGCATCGGAAGATGTTCCGATGGTGACCGACTTTGGATTGGCGAAGCAAGTCGACAGCCAGATGGATGCAACTCGCAGCGGTGCACTAGTTGGCACACCTGCGTATATGTCACCCGAGCAAGCGAGTGGAAGAACCCATTTATTGGGGCCAGGTAGCGACATCTACTCTCTCGGCTGTGTTCTCTATTACGCTCTTACCGGACGGAGTCCATTCCTCGCCGACACTCCGATGGACTTGGTGATGCAGGTCATCGAACAGGAACCTGTCTCTCCACGTGCTCTCCGTCCGAGACTCGATCGTGACCTCGAAATGATCACCATCCGATGTTTGCAAAAGCCCATCGATCTTCGATATGAAACAGCCGAAGCATTAGCAGAAGATTTGGAAGCTTATCTAGCAGATGAAAAAGTAGTCGCCAGCAGTGGTCGATTCACGCAAGTCATTGCGAGAATGTTTCGAGAGACCCATCACGCTGGTGTTCTGGAAAATTGGGGTACGCTTTGGATCTGGCACTCCATGGTGCTCCTTGTTGCTGGTTTGCTTACCTGGCAATTGAATCAGCTAGGGTACTCCGAGCGGTGGGTCTACGGTGCGGTGTGGACAGTCGGACTGGGTGCTTGGGCTGGAGTTTTTTGGAAGATCCGTCAACGAATAGGTCCCGTGACTTTTGTTGAACGTCAGGTTGCACACGTCTGGGGCGCCAGCATGGTTGCTATCGCAATGCTCTTTCCTATTGAAGCTATCCTCAAACTTCCGGTGCTTACCTTTTCACCGCTTCTGGGTGTTATCAGCTCAATGGTTTTTGTGATCAAAGCAAGCATGTTTCACGGTATTTTTTATCTGCAAGCCGCTGTTCTTTCGTTGACCGCCGTGGCGATGGCAATTTGGCCCGACCATGGGCATTTTCTATTTGGACTTACCTCCGCTGGTTGTTTCTTTATTCCGGGATATAAATATTCTCGAGTTCGTCGAAGAAAGGCGATACTGGAATGTTCCTGATCTCTCGCATCTACCCTCCGTACGGGCATTCCAGTGCACGTGGCTTTCACCTCGATCGAAGTGTCAACAAAGACAGTTCTGGTGGACAATTCAATCGCAGCAATCTTGCACCCCCAAGCCCACGGGTCACATGCATTGTAGTTGGATCGTGATAGAACTGCCCCGACGCAAAACGACTTCCATACAAACTCGGACTGAGGATCGGACCTAACAAAGGTAATCGTCCCTGTCCGCCATGAGTATGTCCAGCAAGCATCAGCTGAACATTGTGATTGCGGGCCCAGCGGATTTGATCAGGACTATGACTTAACATCAATCGAAAATCACAATCACTGCCATCGAGCGATGGTGGTTCTTTTAACCACGGCGATTCGTTACCAATCAGAGTAACTTCCTGCTCTCGCAAGGTGACAGACCTCTTCTGCCCACCTAAATCAAACCATCCAGCTCCACACATTGATTCACGGATCCAATTCACATCTTCCATTCGTGCATCGTGGTTACCGAGAATGAAGTACGCGCCATCTACCGCTGTTGCCGCAGCAAAAATGCGATGAATCCATGCCACACAGTGCTCAGAGTCAATCAAATCTCCTGTTAGCGCAAACAACTCGGGAGACCAATCATTGGCTACATCGATCACGTGCTGAGTAAATTCGGGAGCAACGTCACCGGTAAAATGAATATCTGACAGGTGAGCGATGCGGTAACCATCGAGTTGGGAGGGAAGGCCACGGACCGGTAAAGTGATCTGCTCGACAGATAGTTGAAAAATCTGGTTCCATGGTATCTTGGCAAACGCCGCGGACTTAGGTGTCAAAGTCAGGCATTCGCCCGTTTCAACTTGAACATCATACTGCTTTGAATCTACCTGAGCGTCCACCCATCCGATACGCAAGAACGGTCGCGTGTAGATCCATGCAAGTCCAAGCCAAAGATAACTTGAGAAAATAAACACATAGTAAAGACGGAGCGACAAGGGAACTTCGCCGAATCGACCCTCAACCAGGTGCGCGAAGCCTAAGGACCTACTCTGAAAGAACACCAAGCACAGGGGAAACAGGATCGCTAGCAGAAGTGACAGCTTCATGAGCGGCTTAGTCAATCGGCGAGGTAGATCAATCGCACTGATTCGATTGTAAAATGCCACCCACGTTCCAAAGTGTGCAATCAGAAAAGCAAGAATTGCCAGTACCAACACCAATTCTTTCCTCATCATTCAGAGTGCCTTAGGTTTTGTGAGCCTGATTAACCGAACACTACGACTCGTGCGCAGCTCACTCCAAAGATCAATTGACAATTCAAACACGGCTAGCCCAGCAGTCGGTAAGTCTATGTCCTCACCAGCTAGTAATGAGATGAAGTATGAGATTCCAGGATTGTGTGCCAGCACCATCACGCAACCAAAATCACAGGCATCTTGATGGACGGTGCGCTGAATGGACTCTGGACTCGCTAGGTAAAGCTCCTGCGTCAAACACAAAGCTGGCTTACTTTCCCATTGCTCAAGCATCAATTCGGCGGTTTGTTTGGTCCGGCAAGCATTCGAGCACAAAATAATTTCGGGTATTAAATCATTCTCGTTCAACCAGGTACCCATCCGTTTTGCATCACGAAACCCTCGCGAATTAAGCGGTCTCTCATGATCGGATTGATTTCCTTGACTCCAATCGCTTTTTGCGTGCCTCATCAAAATGAGTTTCAACATCTCTATTCCTTCTGGCTTAGCCGCCGAGAAGCAATTCCACTACACAGCAGAAAGACTCCCATAACTCCCACCATCACGTTAAAATCCATATCCAACATGGTATCAGGTAAAACGTTTCGATAGACCCAAGTCGAACCTCCGAGCCTAACCAGACATTCGCACCGAAAGGAATAAGGATTGATGACTCCACAAAACGCCTTGGCAAACCTCAGCACCGTAGCTGTGATCGTTTTCGCCTGCACGGCCAGTCAAGCCG